>NZ_JAIWQV010000001.1 GCF_026122795.1 Buchnera aphidicola (Chaitophorus viminalis)
AAAAATTTTTAAAAACATATTTTATTATATAAAATAAAAATTATTATAAAAATATAAATATATAATAAATCTTAATTCATTAATTTTTAAAAAAATATTTATTTAAATTTCATAAAATTAAATAATTTATTTAAAAATTATTTTTAATAAATCCATTTTACATTAAAATATAATTACAAAAACAGAAAAATTTATATTTTAAATTCTTAATATCTTTATAATACATAATTTCAAAAATAAATAATATAAAAATATTTTTATAAAATTATTATATCTTTATTAAGATAGTGATACTTTTATATATTTTATAAAATTTTTTATTCTAAATAAAGATTTTTCTTTACCTAAAAAATAAATAATTTGATTAATTCCTATAGAATGAATTTTTCCAATCAAAGCTAAACGTATAGGAATTATAATATCCTTTAATGAAATACTTAAACTTAAAGATATATTTTTTATTATATTTAAAATTATATTTAAATTCCAATCTTTTAATACTAAAATTTTATTATATACTATTTCTAAAATATTTAATGTATTAAAATTTAAATAATTATTAATATCATCAGGATAAATAATTTTATTATCTTTAATATAAAAATGTGAAATTAAATCAAATAAATTTTGAATAGTATAACTATGTGGTAAAAAATTTTTTATCAATTTATCTAAATCTAGTCCTAAAGTATCATTTAAATTATTTTTTTTAAAATAATATAAAATCATTTTTTTAATATATTTTTTATGAGAAAGATTCATATAATATTTGTTAATCCAAAGTAATTTATTTAAATCAAAAATACTAGAAGATTTTGTAATTGATTTTAAATTAAATAATTGAATCATCTCTGGAATACTAAAAATTTCTTTATTACCATGAGACCAACCTAATCTTAAAATATAATTTAAAATAGCTTCTGGTAAATATCCTAATTTTTTATAAGTTAAAATTTTAGTTGAATTATCTCTTTTTGAAAAATTTTTTTTATCACTATTCATAACCATAGATAAATGAGCATATGAAGGTATTTTAGCTTGAAGAACTTTTAAAATATTTATTTGACGTGGAGTATTATTAATATGATCTTCACCTCTAATAATATGAGTAATTTTTGAATCAATATCATCAATTACAACACAAAAATTATATGTTGGAATTCCATTTTCTCTTTGAATAATTAAATCATCTAATTCAGAATTATTAAATTGAATTTTTCCTCGAATTATATCATTAAAAGATACTGTTCCATTAATAGGATTTTTAAATCTAATTACATATTTATTTAAACTATTAAAATTATTACCTAAATTTCTACATCTACCATCGTACCTTGGTTTTTCTTTCTCAAAAATTTTTTTTTTTTTCATAGTAAGTAATGTATCATTATCACAATAACATTTATATGCAAATCCTTTTTTTAACATATATAATATAATTTCTTGATAATATTTTATTTTTTTACTTTGAAAAAAAGGACCTTCATTCCAATTTAATTTTAACCATTTTAATGTATGAAAAATATTTTTAGTAAAAATAGATTTAGATCTTTTTTTATCAGTATCTTCTATTCTTAAAACAAAAATTCCGTTATTTTTTTTAGCATATAACCAAGAATATAAAGCTGTTCGAATATTTCCAAAATGTAAATTCCCAGTTGGACTAGGTGCAAAACGTGTTTTTATAATCATATTATCTCTTCTTATAAATAAATATTATTGTATTTTTTAATAAAAATATTATATAATAAAATAAAAATTTTTAAAATTTTAAAAATAATTATAATATCAAATTTCTTAATATAAGTTATTAAAATCTAGTTATAACAAGGGTGATTAGCTCAGTTGGTAGAGCGCCTCTCTTACACGGAGGAAGTCGGCGGTTCAAGTCCGTCATTACCCAAATTTTTTATGGGTCGTTAGCTCAGTTGGTAGAGCAGTTGACTTTTAATCAATTGGTCGCAGGTTCAAATCCTGCACGACCCAATTTAAAAATTATATTTTAGAAAATATTTTTAAAACTTTATCTTCAGTAAGAATCTTTTTTTTAAAATTAATTGCATATATAAATTTTTTTCCAGGATTTTTACCTAAGATAACTAAATCAATATTTTTTGAAATATAATTTTTTACTATTCCACCTAAATTCTCTAATTTTTCTTTCATTTCTATTCTAGAAAAATTTTTTAATTGACCTGTAATTAAAATATTTTTTTGATAAAAAATAGATTTTTTAATTGTTAAAGATTGATTTTTTTTAGATACAACTTTAATATTAAAATTATTAATTAATTGATCAATAATATTTAAATTATTAGAATTAGATAAAAAATTTATTAAATTTTGATATATTAATTCTCCAATCCCAGGAATATTTAAAATATTTTTTTTTTGTATTTTTAATAAATTTTTTAAAGATCTATAAGAACTAGCTAAATTATATGAAACACTTTTTCCAATTCCTTTAATTCCAAAAGAAAAAATAAATTTTTCTAAAGTAATATATTTAAATTTTTTAAAAGAATTTAAAATATTATTTGCAGTTTTTTGACCAACATTATTTAAAGATTTTAATGTTGTAAAATTTAATTTAAAAAAATCTATTGGACTACGAAAATTATTTTTTTTAATTAATTGATTAATTATATGAGGACTTAAACCTTTAATTTTAAAAGCATTTTTAGAAAAAAAATGAATTATTTTTTTTTGTATTTGTGGAAGACAAAAAAAACTATTAGTACAATAAAAATTATTTTCTTTTGAACATGATTTTAAAACAGATAAACAAGAAGGACATTTTTTTGGAAATAAAACTTTTTTATTTAAAATTGTATTAGTATCATATTTTTTTTTTTTTAAAATTTTTGGTATAACATCTCCTGCTCTGCATATAAAAATTCTATCTCCAATACATAAATCTAATTTTTTTAATTCTTTATTATTATAAATAGATGCTTTTTTTATTTTTATTCCAGAAATATTTACTGATTTAAAATACCCTACAGGTGTAATAACACCAGTTCTTCCAACCTGAAATTTTACTTTTAAAAGTTTAGTTTCTTGAACTTCATTTGGAAATTTATACGCAATCGCCCAACGTGGAGAACGAGAAATTAAACCAATTTTTTTTCTTAATTTTAATGAATCTACTTTTATTACAATACCATCTATTTCAAATTTTAATGTAGATCTTAAATTCTTAATTTTTTTAAAAAAATTAAGAATTTTATTTTTAGAAGAACATAATAATATTTGAGTACTTATATTAAAACCCCAATTTTTTATTTTTAATAAATTTAAATAATAACTATCAATATTTTTAAAATAATTAAATAATTCAAATCCATGACAAATAAATAATAATTTTTTTTTTAATTCAAATTCTAAATTTTTTCTACGTAACAATCCAGATGCTAAATTACGTGCATTAGAAAACTTACTATGATTAATAATATTATTTTGTTTATTTAAAGATAAAAAATCTTTTTTTAAAATAAAAAGTTCACCTCTAATTTCCATTATTTTAGGAAAATTTTTGCCATGTAAAACTAATGGAATCGATTTAATAAAAAATACATTTTTTGTTACATCTTCTCCTTTTTTTCCATCTCCTCGTGTTGAAGCTTGTTTTAATACTCCATTTATATAAATCAAATTTACTGCTACACCATCAAATTTAAATTCACAACAAAAACGTATTTTTTTTTTATTTGAAAAAGATAACATTTTTTTATAAAAATTTAAAAATTTTTTTTTATTAAATATGTTTTCTAAAGATAACATTGGAGTTAAATGATTTATAAATTTAGATTTTTTAAAAATAGATGAACCAATTAAATAAGTAGGGGAATTAATAAATTTTTTATAATTTATTTTTTTTTCAAGATTTTTTAATTTATTTAATAAATAATCATATTTTATATCAGAAATAATTGGTTTATCTAAACAAAAATATAAATAATTATGATAAGTGATTTGATTTTGCAAATTTTTTATTTTTTTAATTATTTTATTCATAGAAAATTTAAAAATTACTAAATGTTATATTTATTATATATTATTTTTAATAAAAAAATTTAATATTATTTAAACTTATTTTTTGATCTTTTTTATTATCAGTCTTTTATTTAAAAAATATTTTATTTAGAAAATATTTTTTTTAAACAATATTGAAAACGTTTAATTTAAAAATTAATAAAAAATTTTTAAAATACATTCTTTATTTTTTTTTTCAGAATTTAAATATTAATGTTAATATAGATGATTTAATTTTTAAAAAAATTCAAATATATTATAAAATTAAATAAAAAATTTATTATATAAATTATATAAACTTTATAATTAAGGATAAGCTCATTATGTTTCAAAAAAAAATACATATTAATTCTCCTAATGGATTACATACAAGACCTGCAGCACAACTAGTACAAAAAGCAAAAAAATATGTTTCAAACATTACAATAATTTCAAACGGAAAAAAAGCTAGCGCTAAAAGTTTATTTAAACTACAAACATTAGGAATTACTAAAGGAAGCACTATAATTTTGTCTGCTGAAGGAAAAGACGAAAAAGAAGCTATTAATAAATTATCTGATTTTATAAAAACACTTATATAAAATAAAAATTTTTCTATAAACTAAATTTTAATTCATAATTCTAAATTAAATTTTATTCAAAAAAATTTTATTTATCACTTTTATTATTTATTATATTCAATGGTAATGTCATGATTTCAGGAATTTCAGCATCACCAGGCATTGTTTTTGGAACAGCACTTCTATTTAAAGAAAAAAAAATTAAAATTAATAAAAACAAAATATCTGATAAAAATATTCAAATAGAAATTAATAAATTCTTTCAAGCTAGAAAAAAATCATCTCAACAACTTTGTGAAATAAAAAATCAAGCAAAAAAAAAATTCGGAAAAAAAAAATCTTCAATATTCAAAGGTCATATATTATTACTTGAAGATGAAGAATTAGAAACAGAAATTATTTCTTTAATTAAAAAAAAAAAAATTACAGCAGATTTTGCTATAGAAAAAATTATTCAAGAACAAATTCAAACTTTAGAAGATTTAAAAGATGAATATTTAAAAAATCGATCTATAGATATAAGAGATATAGGTAATAGATTATTAAAAAATATTCTTCATATTCCAATAATTGATTTAAATAATATAAAAAAAAAAGTTATTTTAATTACTAAAGATTTAACTCCATCTCAAACCACACAAATGAATTTAAAAAAAATTATAGGATTCATTACAGATTTAGGAGGAGTTACTTCACATACTTCAATTATGGCAAGATCTTTAGAAATACCTGCAATTGTTGGCACTAAAAATATTACAAAAAAAGTTCAAAACGGAGATTTTCTAATTTTAGATAGCGTTCACAATAAAATTATAATTAATCCTTCAGAAACACAAATAAAATACTTTAAAATAGAAAAAAAAAAATATTTTAATATACAAAAGAAATTAAAATTATTAAAAAATCTTCCTGCAATTACAATAGATGGAAAAAAAATAGAAATTGGATCAAATATTGGAAATTATAAAGATTCTATTCATGCTAAAAAATATGGTGCTGAATCCATTGGTTTATATCGTACAGAATTTTTATTTATGGGAAGAAATAATTTACCTTCAGAAGAAGAACAATTTCAAGCTTATAAATCTATAGCTGAAAAAATGCATGGAAAAAGTATTATTATTAGAACAATGGATATAGGAGGAGATAAAAACTTATCTTATATAAAATTTCCTAAAGAAGATAATCCTTTTCTAGGATGGAGAGCCATTAGAGTTTCTATTGATAATATAAATATTTTACATGATCAGATTCGAGCAATATTAAGAGCTTCAGCTTTTGGAAAACTAAAAATAATGTTTCCAATGATTATCTCAATGGAAGAAATTTCTTATTTAAAAAAAGAAGTTCAAAAAATTAAAAATCAATTAAATAAAGAAAATATTATTTTTGATAAAAATATTAAAATAGGTATTATGATAGAAACTCCTGCATCCGCTATTATTTCAAAACATTTAATTCAAAAAGTAGATTTCTTTAGTATTGGAACAAATGATCTTACACAATATACATTAGCCGTAGATCGTGGAAATGAAACAATTTCAAAATTATATCAACCTATAAGTCCTTCTATATTATACCTTATTAATAAAGTTATTACTGCATCACATAAAGCTAAAAAATGGACAGGTATATGTGGAGAATTAGCAAGTAATATAGAAATTACTGCATTATTAGTAGGTATGGGAATTGATGAACTCAGTATGAGTTCAATTTCTATTCCAATAATAAAAAACATTATCAGAAAAATAAATTTCAAAAAAGCAAAAAAATTAGCAAAATCAGTGTTAAAAGAAAATAAAATAGAAAAAATTCAAAATCTTATTAAAAATTTCAATAAAAAAGAAAATTTATTATGATAAAAAGGAGAATCTAATGAACTTTATTTCAAATTTTTTTAAAAAAAAAGATTCTCATTTAAATAAAAAAATTAAAATTATTGCTCCTATTTCAGGAAAAATAATACCTATTGAAAAAGTACCAGATATAGTTTTCGCTCAAAAAGTAGTAGGAGATGGAGTAGCAATTAAACCTACAAGTAAATATATTGTTTCTCCTATAGATGGAAAATTAGGTACAATTTTTAAAACATTACATGCGTTTTCTATTGAATCTATAGAGGGGGTGCAAATTTTTGTACATTTTGGAATTGATACAGTGAAACTAAAAGGTAAGGGTTTTAAAGCTTATGCAAAAGAAGGACAAATAGTTAAAAAAGGAGATATAATTTTAAAAGTGAATTTAAAACTACTAAAAAAAACTGCAAAATCTTTAATTACTCCTATAATTATATCTAATGTAGAAAAAATAAAAATTATAGAAAAAAAAGAAGGTATGATTATTGCTGGAAAAAGTGTAATTATGTATGTTCATAAAAAATAAAAAAAAAATCATTTAAACGGCGTTTAAACGCCGTTTTAAAAAAAAAATTTAATAAATTCAAAAAAATTTTGTTTATAAATTTTGTTATTATAATGTATTTTAAAAATATTTCACTTTAATAAAAATACTTTTGATCTATAAATATCTAAAATAAATATTCTTAACCGTGTTAATTCTTGTTTAATTAAATATCCTTTAAATCCTTCTTTTATAATAAATTTTATAGGAATAGAATTAATAATTAAAAAAATAATTTTAAAAAAACAACTAATATAATTTTTTTTATAAATATGTATACATTTAGAAAAAAATATACAATATTCACTTAAAATAGAAATTTTAAGAAGTTTAGATGGATCTCTCCAAATATCCATACGATTAAATAAATTTACTATTTCTTTAGAAGTAATAAAAAAAATGTTATGCAAAAAAAAATAATTTTTTGCAACAATATATGATAATTTTCGAATTGAAAGTGGAATATCTAATCTAAGAAACATATTTTTTATTAAATCAGATTGATAAATGCTGTCCTGATTTAAAAAATCTTTTTGATAAAATTTTTTATAATAAATAAAAAACTGACAAAAAAAAGCAAATCTCATATCAATAGATTTATTTTTTTTTGCAAAATTAGATAACGAAAATAAAAAATGATCTCCTAAGTTTTTAATACTATAAAAATAGTAATTTTTTTTAATTTTATATAAATTATTAATTTCTGGAAATAAAATAGATAGTGCATGACATTTTTTTAAAGTTAAAAAATATACATGAGGAGAATATGTTAATAATGCTTTTTTTGTTTCGTTCCAAACTCTATGAGAAGTTAAAAAAGATAATTCTCCATTTTTTACAATAATATTCATTAATCTCATAGTGTCTTTATCTATTTGAAATCCTAAATGCGCTAATTGAGCAGCAAATCTTGCTACTCTTAAAACTCTCAAAGGATCTTCTTGAAAAGATTCAGAAATATGTTTTAATAATCTTAATTTAATATGTTGGATTCCATTTGTAGGATCAATAAAATTTCCATACTTATCTTGTGCTATAGCATTAATTGTAAGATCTCTTCTCAATAAATCTTCATGTAAAGTAACTGTTTTTGAATAATTAGTTTTAAAACCAGTATAACCTACATTATACTTTTTTTCAGTTCTAGCTAATGCATATTCTTCAAAAGTTTCTGGATGTAAAAAAACAGGAAAATCTTTTCCTACTTGTTTAAAATTTTTTTTTAATAATTCTTTAGGAGTAGATCCTACTACTACCCAATCTCTATCTTTAATAGGTAATTTTAAAAAATAATCTCGAACAGCTCCTCCTACTAAATAAATTTTCATTAATTATCCTATATTTTATATATAAACAAATGATTTTTATATAATAATGAAAAATTTTATTAATTTAAAATAAAATATAAAATTATAAATTTAAAAATATCATAGTGTAACAATAAAAAATATGCTAAAATTTTTGTCTGAAAAAATAAACTATACATAATTTTATAAATTAAATTTTTTTATAAGGTATATTATGTCTTTATTCTCTAAATTCGGTAATTTTAAAAAACGAGTTAAAAATGCAATTTCTGATTTAAAAAACAACAAAGGAATTATTATTATAGACGATAAAAACAGAGAAAATGAAAGTGATTTAGTATTTTCAGCTGAAACTATGACTACAAAACAAATGGCTTTTATGATTAGATATGGAAGTGGAATAGTATGTTTATGTATTACAGATAAAAAAAGAAAAAAATTAGATCTACCTATGATGGTCAAAAATAATACTAATAATTATAAAACAGGATTTACAATAAGTATAGAATCTGCAAAAGATATTACAACTGGTGTATCTGCTCAAGATAGATTAAAAACTATTAAAACAGCAATTGCATCAAATGCTCAACCTCATCATTTGAATAAACCAGGACATATATTTCCATTAAGGGCTCATGTTAAAGGAATAAAATATAGACCAGGACATACAGAATCATCTATAGAAATAATGAAACTTGCTGGATTTAGAAAATATAGTGTTATCTGCGAATTAACTAAAAAAAATGGTTCAATGTTTCGTATTGAAGACAGTTTAAAATTTTCAAAAATACATAATATACAAATAGTTTTTATTAAAGATATTATAAAATATTTATCTTTAAAAAAAAATATTTAATTATTACTCATAAATTTTCCATTTTGGAAAAACTTTGATATCATAATCATTTTCTATTTGATTTAATTTAAATTTTAACATTCCAGTATATGCTATCATAGCTCCATTATCAGTACAAAATTCTGGTCTAGAAAAAAACACTTCTCCTTGATATTTTTTTATCATATTTTGTAGTTTTCTTCTTAATTCTTTATTAGCACTTACTCCTCCAGAAACTACTAAACGATTAATATTTTTTATCTTAATAGCAGTTTCACATTTACTTACTAAAACATCTGTAATAGATTGTTCAAATGCTTTTGCCACATCTGCTTTAAATTGAAAATTTAAATTTTTTTTTTTATTTATAAAATTAATCACAGAAGTTTTTAAACCTGAAAAACTAAAATTTAAATTTTTTTGTTGTATCATAGGTTTTGGAAAAACATATTTATTTAAAACCCCAAATTTAGATATTTTAGAAATTTCAGGACCACCTGGATAATTTAAATTTAAATTTTTTGATATTTTATCAAAAGCTTCACCAGCTGCATCATCTATAGATTTACCTAATAAACTATATTTTCCAAAAGAATGAGCATAAATTATTTCTGTATGTTTACCAGAAACTAATAAAGTTAAAAAAGGAAAAATAGGACATCTGTTTTCCATCATTACAGATAATAAATGCGCTTCCATATGATTAATGATAATAGTAGGTATATTTAAAGAATATGCTAAAGAACTACTAAAAGTTGCACCTACCAATAAAGAACCTACTAATCCTGGACCAGCAGTATAAGCTATTGCATTAATATTTTTTATATCATTTTTTTTTTTAAATATATTTTTAACTAAAGAAAAAATATTTGATAAATGTTCTCTAGAAGCTATTTCTGGAATAATTCCACCAAATTTATTATGAATATCTACTTGACTAAATACTTTATTAATCATTAATCCATAATAATCATCATAAACAGCAATGCCTGTTTCATCACAAGAAGTTTCAATTCCTAAAATTCTCATCTTTTATTATCCTAATATAATATTTTTTGAATATAACTGATTTAAAACTATAAATTTGATAAACTATTCTATACGAAACATATCTAAAAATATTAAAAATAAAATCAAAATATGCCAATAATAAAAATTCGTGAAAATGAACCATTTGATGTTGCTTTAAGACGTTTTAAAAGATCTTGTGAAAAAGCAGGAATTTTAGCAGAAATTCGAAGAAGAGAATGTTATGAAAAACCTACTACAAGACGTAAACGTGCAAAAGCTTCTGCTATAAAAAGATTAACAAAAAAATTATCTAGAGAAAATCTAAAAAGAAAAAAAATGTATTAAATAAATTTTAATAAAATATTATTTTAACCGTTCATATTAACATACGAACGGTTAACAAATTTTTCATAAAAATTTCCTTTTAATGAGGCATATGATTCGAAAAATTCCAAAATCATTTATTAATGAATTATTATTAAAAACTAATATTGTAGATTTAATACAATCTAAAATTAATTTACAAAAAAAAGGTAAAAATTACCAAACAAAATGCCCTTTTCATGAAGAAAAAACACCTTCATTTGTTGTAAGCTACGAAAAACAATTTTATCATTGTTTTGGGTGTCATGTACATGGAAATGCAATTGATTTTTTAATAAATTATGATGGTTTAAATTTTATAGAATGTATAGAAGAACTATCAATTTTAAACAATATTAATATTCCATTTAAAAAAAATAATTCTACTATTGAAAAAATATATTATCATAGAAAAAATTTATATGAATTAATGAATAATATATCCTACATATATCACAAAAATATTTTCAATAAAAATTCAATAAAAGCTTTAAAATATATAAAATCTAGAAAAATAAAAAATAAAATTATAAAATTATTTCTAATAGGATATTCTAATAAAAATACACTTAATAAAATTCTTAATACTCAATTAAAAATTTATACTAAAGAAAATATAATTCAAACTGGAATAGCTAATATAAATTATTTAGGTCAAATATATGATAAATTTAATCAAAGAATAATATTACCTATACGCGACAAATATGGAAGAATTCATGGTTTTGGAGGAAGATCTTTAAAAAAAGATAAATTTCCTAAATATATAAATTCTCAAGAAACAGAAATTTTTCATAAAAAAAAAATTATTTATGGTTTATATGAAATTAAAAGTATAAAAAAAAATATCGAATATTTAATTGTTGTAGAAGGATATTTTGATGTTATTTTACTTACTCAATTTAAAATTACAAATGTTATTTCTATTTTAGGAACAGCATGCACCAAAGAACATTTTAAAATTTTATTTAATATAACTAAAACAATTATATTTTGTTATGATGGAGATACTGCAGGAAAAAAAGCATCTTGGAATACCTTAATAAATTCTTTACCATATTTATATGAAGATCGTAATATTAAATTTATTTTTCTTTCAAAAAATGAAGATCCAGATTCTTTTATAAAAAAAAAAGGTACTCAAGCGTTTCAAAAAAAAATAAAAAAATCTATATATATGTCAGAATATTTATTTCAATATCTTATAAAAAAATATAATCTGAATACAATAGAAGGTAAAAAAGATTTTATTTATAATGCTATATCTTTAATTAAAAAAATTCGTAGCCATACTTACAAATTATTTTTATATAAATTGTTAGGAAAAAAAGTTGGAATATTAGATGAAAATTATTTTAATATTTTTTTAAAAAAAAAATATAAAAATAATTATTCAAAAAAAAAAAAATATAGTTTAATGAAAATTCTTATTAGTCTTATTATTCAAAATCCAAAATTACATATATTAATTAAAAAAGAAAAAATTTCTAAAATAAAATATAAAGGAATAAAAATTTTTACTAATATTCTTAAAAAATGTTATAAAAATCCTCAAATTAATACTGGATTTTTATTAGAACAATATAGAGAAAAAAAAATATATTTAATTTTAAAATATTTATCTATATGGAATCATATGATTTCAAAAAAAAAAATAAAAAAAACATTTTTAGAATTAATTAATTCTTTGTATATAAAATCATTAAAAAATAAATTAAATAAATTATTATTAAAAGAACAAAATCAAGGTTTAAATTATAAAGAAAAAAATAAGTTTTGGTTAATTAATAAAAAAATAATTAAAAAATATAGCAAAAATTCTATTAAAAATTTTTTATTATTATAATTAATCATTATTACTTATTTTATACAATCAAAACTTCCTCAATTTAAAATTTATAAAATGGACATTATCTTATGGATAAAAACCAAAAATCGAAGCTGAAAGCGCTTATTACTTATGGTAAAGAGCAAGGATTTTTAACTTTTGCTGAGATTAACGATCATTTACCAGAAGATATGATTGATTCAGAACAAATTGAAGATATCATTCAAATTATTAATGATATGGGAATTCAAGTAGTAGAAAAAATGCCTGATTCAGATGATTTAATTTTAAATCATTCTAATAATACAGATGAAGAAGTAGTAGAAGCTGCTACACAAGTATTATCTAATGTTGAAACAGAATTAGTACGTACAACAGATCCAATACGTATGTATATGAGAGAAATGGGTACAGTAGAATTATTAACACGAGAAGGAGAAATAAAAATAGCAAAAAAAATAGAAGAAGGTATTAAACAAATTCAATCTTCAGTATCAGAATATCCAAAATCTATACAATATCTTTTAAAAAAATATAATCAAATAAAATCTGGAAAAATAAAAGTTTCTGATGTAATTACAGGATTTTTAGATCAAAATATTGAATATAAATATACTAATATTAAAAATAATAATTTTAATTTAGAGATAAACGACATAAATGAAAATTTTCAAAAAGAAAATAAAAAAAATGCAGAAGAAGAATTTATTGATAAAAAATTAATGAAAAAAAAATTTTCTGAATTGAAAAATCAATATATTTTAACAAAAAAAATTATTAAAGAAAAAAACACAAATTATAAAGATTATATTCAAGAAAAAAAAAAATTATCTAAAATTTTTAAACAATTTAAATTAGCTCCAAAACAATTTAATTATTTAAAAAAAAGTATGCGTTATATCATTAAAAAAATTCGTGTACATGAAAATATTCTTATGAAATTATGTGTAGATAAATGTCACGTTCCAAAAAAAATTTTTATAAAATTATTTTTAGGAAACGAAACAAATCAAAAATGGTTACTTATAATTAAAAAAATGAATTTAATATGGTCTAAAAAAATTCATAAATTAGAAAAAAATATTCAATATAGAATAAATAAATTAATTAAAATAGAAAAAAAATGTCAATTAAAAATTCATCAAATTAAAAAAATTAATAAAAAAATTATTCTTGGAGAAAGAAAAGCTAAATACGCAAAAAAAGAAATGGTTGAAGCTAATTTAAGATTAGTCATTTCTATTGCAAAAAAATATACAAATAGAGGTTTACAATTTTTAGATTTAATACAAGAAGGAAATATTGGTTTAATGAAAGCAGTAGATAAATTTGAATACCGAAGAGGATATAAATTTTCTACTTATGCAACGTGGTGGATTAGACAAGCAATAACTAGATCAATAGCAGATCAAGCTAGAACAATTAGAATACCAGTACATATGATAGAAACTATTAACAAACTTAATAGAATTTCTAGACAAATTTTACAAGAAATTGGTCGCGAACCAACACCAGAAGAATTATCTGAAAAAATGTTAATTTCAGAAGATAAAATTAGAAAAGTATTAAAAATTGCTAAAGAACCCATTTCTATGGAAACTCCAATAGGAGATGACGAAGATTCTCATTTAGGAGATTTTATTGAAGATACTACATTAGAATTACCTTTAGAATCTGCTACCTCTAAAAGTTTAAAAAATGCAACTCATAATATTTTATCTAGTTTAACTCCTAGAGAAGCGAAAGTATTACGTATGAGATTCGGAATTGATATGAATACAGATCATACATTAGAAGAAGTAGGTAAACAATTTGATGTTACAAGAGAAAGAATTCGACAAATTGAAGCAAAAGCATTAAGAAAATTAAGACATCCAAGTCGATCTGAAATATTAAAAAGCTTTTTAGATAATTAATAAATTAAAATATTTTTATAAAAAAATTCTAAAAATATCGTTAACAATAATTAAATGTGATTATTGTTAACAGAATAATTTCAAATTTTAAAAAAAAAATTTAATATAAATATAATATTGAACATTAATCTTTAAGATCATTTTTAGATTGAATTTTACTAAAAGCTAAATCAAAATTAACAGGTTCTAAATTTAATTGAGGAAAACCTCCTTTAGATGTTAAACTAGAAATATTTTCTCTTACATAAGGAAACAAAATACTAGGACAATATGCATTTAAACAATGAGGTAATTCTATTTTTTTAATTCCTTGAATATAAAAAATTCCAGCTTGATTTACTTCACATAAAAATACTAATTTACGTTCAATATTTACTTTTACAGTAACTCTTAATACTACTTCAAATAAATTTTCTTCTAATTTATCAGAAATAGTATTTAAATCACAAGAAATTTTTGGATTCCATGTTTTTTTAAAAATTTTTGGTGCATATGGAGATTCAAAAGAAACATCCTTAATATAGATTTTTTGAATATGAAACTTTCTTATTTTTGATTCTTTTTTAATTTTTTCTTCTAACATAAATAACCTCTAATAAGTTATTAATATTTTTATTGATATAATTAATAATTAATATTAAAAAATATTTTAAAATTAAATTATTTCCTACATATTAAAGGTAATGTTTTTATATTCCATTTTTTTAATCCATCTTTTAAAATAAATAAATTTTTAAAATTATTTTTATAAAAAATATCTATACAATCTTGTAAAAAAATATTATTGTCAGACACAAAAACAATATTTTTAGTTTTAAAAGAATTTAATTTATTTAAATTATAGCTATAAATTTTCTTTAAAGGAATATTTATAGAATTTGGAATAAAACCTTTCAAAAATTTTTTTTTTGAACGCACATCAATAATAATTGAAGACTTATTATTTATAAATAATTTAACATGATTGATATCAATTAATTTTGCTTTTGAAAATAATTTTTGAGTAATAGAAGAAATTATCGAAAAAAGCAATACTAACCATATAGAAAAAAGAAATAAATGACTATGTATAAAATATAAAAAATTTTTCATTTGACATCCTATTAAAATTATTTTAAACAATATATATTTTATTTAAATTTTTATAAAATATTAAATAATTTATATAAATTACTTAAAAAAAATTAATTTTTTATTAAATAAAATATTTTATACATTTTATTAAAAAATTACTAAAAATTATATAGAAATATTTTTTAGAATTTGTTTTTTAGATCTAGATATTGCTTTTAATATCTGTTTTTTTGATGTACCACCACGAGACATTTTTTTTTCTAAACAATTATTTAAATTAATATATTTATAAACATCTTTACTAAATAATTTTGAAAACTTTCTAAATTCAGATAAATCTAATTCAGATAAAAGTTTTTTATTTGAAATGGCATATAACACTATTTTTCCAGATAAATGATGTGAATCTCTAAAACTCATTCCTTTACACACTAAATAGTCTGCTAAATCAGTAGAATTTGTATATCCTTTCTCAGCAGATTTATAACATTTAGAAATATTTACTTTTAAACCTAATAAAACTATTTTAGACATATTTAAACAAGATTCCCAAACCTTTAAAGAATCAAATAAATTTTTTTTATCTTCTTGCATATCTTTATTATATGCTAATGGTAATCCCTTTAACAAAACAAGAATATTTACTAAAGAACCATATACATTTCCAGTTTTTCCTCTAATTAATTCTAATGCATCTGGATTTTTTTTTTGAGGCATTAAAGAAGATCCTGAAGTTACTTCATCTGATAATTCAATAAAATTACATTCTCCGGAATTAAAAAAAATTAAATCTTCTGAAAATCTAGATAAATGCATCATTCCTATAGAAGCAATAGATAATAATTCTACTACATAATCTCTGTCAGAAACACTATCTAAACTATTATTAGTAACTTTAGAAAAACCCATCAAAGAAGCTAATTTTTTTCTATTAATTTTCCAACCTGTTCCAGATAAAGCGCCTGAACCTAAAGGACTAATATTTACACGTTTAAAACAATCATTTAATCTAGAAAAATCTCTTTGTATCATTTCAAAATAAGCTAAACACCAATGTGAAAAAATAATTGGTTGAGCTTGTTGTAAATGTGTATATCCGGGAAAAATAGATGAAATATTATTTTCAGATAAATTTACTAAAGATTCTTGTAATCTAATAATATTCTTTTTTAAAGAATTAATTTTTTCTTTTACCCATAATCTTAAATCAGTTGTAACTTGATCATTTCGACTTCTACCAGTATGTAATTTTTTTCCAATATCTCCTAAAAGATAAATTAATTTTTCTTCTACCCAAGAATGTATATCTTCGGCTTCACTTAATAAAATTTTTTTAGGATCTTGTTTAATTTCTTGAAAAATCAAATTCAAAGTTGTTTCTAATTGTTTTTGTTCATAATCTTTAATAATATTACTTTCTAAAAGAATTTTAGACCAAGCGATAGAAGCTTGTATATCTTGCTTAACTAAAATATAATCAATTCTTAAAGAATTATTAAAATTTTTAAAAAAACTATTAGATTTTTTTAAAAATCTTCCACCCCAAAGCGCCATATTAATATTTCCATTACAATTTTAAAAAGATTAGTTGTATAAAATTATTTTTTTAGAGCACGAATCTTAGAAGATAAAGAAAAAAGATTAATAAATCCAGAAGCATCAGATTGTTTATATACAGAATCTTGTCCAAAAGTTGAATAAGATTTAGAATATAATGAATATAATGATTTTTTTTGTACTGCAGATACAACACCTTTATATAATTTTAAAACTACTTCACCAGTTACTACTTTAGATAAAGAATTAGAAGAAGATTGAATAGATTTTCTTAAAGGTGTAAACCAACGACCATCATAAATAATATGAGACATCTCTAATGCTAACTTTTCTCTCCATTTCATAGAATCTTTATCTAAAACTAATTGTTCAATTGCTCTAATTGCATGATACATAATTGTTCCACCAGGAGTTTCATAACAACCTCGAGATTTTAATCCAACTAATCTATTTTCTACTATATCTACTCTCCCAATTCCATGTATTGAACCAATTTTATTTAATTGTTCTAAACATTCTATAGGATTTTTTATTGTATTGTTTATAGAGATTACACAACCGTTCTTTATATATAAAGAAATATATTCAGGTTGATTTGGAGCATCTTCTGGATCATTTGTCCATACCCAACAATCTTTTCCTGCTTGATTCCATAAATCTTCTAATATACCTCCTTCTGTAGAAATATGAAAAATATTTTCATCTCTACTATAAATTTTTTTTAAAGTAGCAGTAGTAGAAATATTTTTTTTACATAAATATTGCAATAAATCCTCACGAGATTTAAAATTCCATTTTCTCCATGGAGCAATTATTTTTAATTCAGGAGCTAAAGTAGAATAAGTCATTTCAAATCTTACTTGATCATTACCTTTTCCTGTAGCACCATGAGCCACAGCAATAGCTCCAATTTCTTTAGCTAAATTTACTTGAGCTTGAGCAATAATTGGTCTTGCAATTGCAGTACCTAATAAATACATTCCTTCATATAAAGAACCTATTTTTAATAACGGATAAACATAGTTTTTAACAAATTTTTCTCTTAAATCAACAATTTTACATCCAATTGCTCCTGATTTTATAGCTTTTTCTTTAATACCATATAAATCATCTTTAGATTGTCCTATATTAACTACTAAAGCAAATATATCTAAATTATAATTTTCTTGAATCCAAGGAATAATTGCTGATGTATCTAAACCACCAGAATATGCTAAAACAACTGTTTTCTTTTTCAAAACTTTGTCTCCAAAAATTTTATATAAAAAGATTTTTAAAAATTTTCTTTAAATATTATTAAATAAATATTTTTATAATAATTTGAAAAAAAATCAATATTAAAGTAGAAATTTTTTAATATATTAAAATTTGATATATGAAATATAATTTATTTAATAAAATTATTATATTTAAAAACTATAAATTATTACAAATAGAATATATAAAATCTGATTTATTTAAAGTATATAAATGAAAATCATAAACTCCTTCTTTGTATAAAGATTGTATCATATTAATTGCTAGCTGATATCCTATTTTATATTTCTCATTTACACTTTGATTTGATTTTAAATATAAATCTTTTATCCAATTTGGAACATATATATTTGAAAGTAAACAAAACTTATATACTTGATTAAAATCCTTAATAGGTAATATTCCAGGTATAATTTTTGCTGTAATACCAACACCTAAACATCTATCTCTAAATCTTAAAAAATTATCTATATCAAAAAAAAATTGAGTAATAGCTTGATGAGCTCCAGATTCAATTTTATCTTTCAAATACATTAAATCACTTTGTAAACTTTTAGATTCTGGGTGAATTTCAGGATAAGCTGCAACAGATATTTTAAAATCAGCAATTTTTTTCAATAATATAACTAAATCTTTAGCATACATTTTTATTTTAGTATTTTTATCAGGATAATCCCCACGAAGTGCTAAAATATGTTTAATTCCATTTTTCCAATATTTTACAGCAATTTTTTTTAATTGTGATTTATTTTCATGAACACAAGTCATATGAGGCATAGAAGTTATTTTTGTATAACTTTTTAATTTTTTTACGAAATTATATGTATTATCTTTATTTCCATTATTAGCTCCATAAGTCACTGACATAAAAATAGGATTCAAAGAACTTAATTTTTTAATAGAAAACCAAAATAATTGATTTAAATCTAGTTTTGAAGGTGGAAAAAATTCAAAAGAAAGATTAATTTTATTTAAAATTGATGAATAATTTTTATATTTATTTTTCATAAAATGTTTATTTAACAAGTTCATTAATTTATTCTCACAATAATTAATAATTTCAAATAATACATCATAAAGAATTTAAAATTATATTAATTTTTTATAGAAATTTATAAATATACAAAACTTAAAATATATAAAAATATTTAATATAAATATTTTATCATAATATAAAAATATTAATAATATTATTAAAATTTAAAAAAATTATTATAAAAAAATTTTTTTTATATAACATTGTAATTAAATTTAATATATTTAAAATATTAAAAATTAACTATATAAAAACACTTTAAAAATTATTTAAATTTCTGAAAACATACTTAAATTATTTAAAGAAAAATATTTAAGTATTTGATTTTTTTAAAAAAAAAAAGTAAAATATAGAATTAATTTAAAATATTTAATTAAAATTTTATTTTTTTTAAATATTTATATTAATTTTTAGTTGCCGGCTTAGCTCAATAGGTAGAGCAACTGACTTGTAATCAGTAGGTCACCAGTTCGATTCCGGTAGCCGGCATAAAATTAAAAATTTTAATTTATACAAAAATTATTAAAAAGGTGGGATTCCCGAGCGGCCAAAGGGAGCAGACTGTAAATCTGACGTCTTAGACTTCGAAGGTTCGAATCCTTCTCCCACCATAAAAAAATATATGCGAGCATGGTATAAAGGATATTACCTCAACCTTCCAAGTTGATAATGTGGGTTCAATTCCCACTGTTCGCTCAATTCTATTATAATTTTTTTAAAAAAAAACAAAATAAAATAAAATAGCTGGTATGGCTTAGTGGATTAAAGCACACCCTTGGTAAGGGTGAGATCCCCAGTTCAAATCTGGGTATCAGCATAAAATTATTTTATAAATTTAAATTTATAAAATTTTATTTTTTAGGATTTCTAATGAAATCTAATATTTTCAATAAAATCAACTTCATTCTTAAAAAAAAAATCAATATTCTCATTATCACGACTATTATTTTTATCACTTTCTTTTTAAAAAGATATTATTGTTTATCTAACAACAATCAATACATTAATTTCTTTATTTTCTTAATGTGTATAATATTAATTATTTCAATTTTTAATAAATATTTTTTTAATATAAAAAATATTTTTCAAGAAATTAATTATGAAAGAAAAAACATTACTTGGGCTACAAAAAAAGAAACTTTATATACAACACTAATTATAATTTTAATTAGTTCATTAATATCAATAATATTATGGTGTTTAGATAACATAATATTTTATATTATCTCTTTAATCACATCTGTTAAATAAAATATAGGTCATTCAATGAAAATTGAATCTCAAAAAAAAAAAAATGGTATGCAATACAAATTTATTCAGGATTCGAAAACAAAGTAGTTCAATCTATAAAAGATCATATAAAACAAAAAAATATTAAAAATATATTTGGAAAAATTATGATTCCTTCAGAAGAAGTTATAGAAATTAAAAAAGGAAAAAGAAAAAAAAGTGAATATAAATTTTTTCCAGGATATGTTTTAATACAAATGATTATAAACGATTTTAGTTGGTATTTAATAAAAAGTATACCTAAAGTAATTGGATTTATTGGAGGATCTCCAGATAAGCCATTTCCAATTAACAATCAAGAAATTCAAAAAATAAAAAATAAACTTCGTCAAATTGGAAATAAACCTAGACCTAAAACATTATTTGAACCAGGAGAAAATATTCGAGTCAATAGTGGTCCATTCTCAGATTTTAATGGAATTGTAGAAACAATTGATTATGATAAAAATAGATTAAAAGTTTCAATATCTATATTTGGAAGATCTACACCAGTAGAGTTAGATTTCAACCAAGTAGAAAAAAATACATAAAACTATTAATAAAAAGAGAATCTTTATGTCAAAAAAAATAACAGCATATATAAAATTACAAATTCCAGCAGGTCAAGCTAATCCTAGTCCACCAGTAGGACCAGCATTAGGTCAAAAAGGATTAAATATAATGGATTTTTGTAAAAAATTTAATTCTGAAACTAATAAATTAGAAAAAGGATTACCTATACCTGTATTAATTAGTGTATTTTCTGATAAAACATTTACATTTATTACAAAAACACCTCCAGCATCTATACTATTAAAAAAATACGCAGGGATTAAAACTGGATCTCAAAAACCTAAAAATGATTTTGTTGGCACAATTAAAAGATCTCAAATAGAAGAAATAGCTAAAATAAAAGAACCAGATACAACTGGTGCAAACTTAGATAAAATTAGTAAATCTATTATAGGAACAGCTAAATCTATGGGTTTAAAAATTGAAGAAAATTCTTAAAAAATATGAAAAATCAAAATTCTAAAATATATAAAAATCAAATTAATATACAAAAAATAGAAAATGCTATTTTAAATTTAAAAAAAAACTCTAAAAGAAAATTTATTGAAAGTTTTGACGTAGCAATCATGTTAGGAATTAATGCTAAAAAAACTGATCAAAACGTTAGAGGTTCTACAACACTACCACATGGAACAGGAAAAAAAATTCAAGTAGCAGTATTCGCTCATGGAAAACAAGCAGAAAATGCAAAAAAAGCTGGAGCTGAATATATTGGTATGGAAGATTTATCACAAAAAATAAAAAAAAATAAAATTAAATTCGATGTGACTGTAGCAACACCTGAATCTATGAAAATAGTAAGTTTATTAGGATCAATTCTAGGTCCAAAAGGACTTATGCCAAGTTATAAATTAGGAACTATTACATCAAACATTTTTGAAATAGTTCAAAAAATCAAAAATGGACAAATAAGATATAAAAATGATAAAAATGGAATTATACATACTTCTATAGGAAAAACAAGTTTTTCTGAAATTCAAATTAAAGAAAATTTAATACATCTTATTAATTCTTTAAAAAAAAACAAACCTTCTAAATCTAAAGGAATATATATAAAAAAAATATTTTTAACGACTACGATGGGACGATCTATTGAACTAGAAAAAAATTTTTTAGAATAAAATTATTAAATCTTTTTTTTAAATCTTATATACCCTAGTTTCTTAATTAATTTTATATATTTTAGTAAGAAATTAGGTTTTTTATTTTTTTTTTTGAGATGTCATTTTAATAAAACATAAATAAAACTTCTAAATTTTATAAAAAATTTTTAAAATATTTATAAAAATTTCTTATTATAATAATTATAAAGGATTTCTAAAAAAAAATCTAGGAGTAAAAATGTCAGTCAATCTTCAAAAAAAAAAAACAATTATTCAAAAAATTAAAAAAATATCAAAAAAATCATTATCTGCAGTAGTAGCAAATTCAACTCAAATTAATGTAAATCAAATCAATATATTACGTAAACAAGCTAGACAAAATGGAGTAAAAATAAATGTTGTAAAAAATACTTTATTAAAACGAGCAATTGAAAATACACCTTTTCAATGTTTACAAAAAACATTAAAAAATTTTACTTTAATTGCTCATTCAATAGAACATCCTGGAAGTGCAGCAAAATTATTATATTTATTTTCTAAAGAAAATAAAACTTTTAAAATCAAAGGAGCTTCATTCGAAGGAAAATTTATTGATCCAAAAAATATAGAAAAATTAGCTTCAATACCTACATATAAAGAATCTATACAAAAACTGATTTTCATTTTAAAAGAAGCAGCAATTGGAAAATTTATACGTATTTTAACATCAATTAAAATACAAAAAGAAAAAAATTAGAATAAATTTTATTTATACTAGGAAAAAAAATGTCAATTAGTCAAAAAGAAATATTAAAAACAGTATCAAAAATGTCCGTAATGGAAATTATGGATTTAATTAAATCTATGGAGAAAAAATTTGATGTATCTTCTATTATACCAGTAAATAATACTCCAGAAATTAAAAAAGTAGAAGAAAAATCAGAATTTAACGTTCATATTAAATCTATAGGAAAGAATAAAGTTTCTGTAATACGTGCTGTTAGAAGTTTAACTAGTTTAGGTTTAAAAGAAGCAAAAGATTTAGTAGAATCAGCTCCAGTATTATTAAAAGAAAAAGTTAATAAAGAAGAAGCGGAATCTTTAAAAAAAACTTTAGAAACTGCTGGAGCTGAAATTGAAATTAAATAATAAAGAAATTTTCTAGTTTAG
Source organism: Buchnera aphidicola (Chaitophorus viminalis) (assembly GCF_026122795.1). GTDB lineage: Bacteria > Pseudomonadota > Gammaproteobacteria > Enterobacterales > Enterobacteriaceae > Buchnera_J > Buchnera_J aphidicola_BK. The sequence continues at coordinate 23,274 of NZ_JAIWQV010000001.1, forward strand.
TAAAAAATTAAATTCAGCTGGTGAAATTATTCACCAGCATAAAAATTTATAATATAAAAATTTTAAATTTATTTAAAATTTTTCAAAAATATTTTTTTTACAAATTTATTTTCAACAAAACTTTATTAAGTAGAGAAATTAAATGGTTTATTCTTATACAGAAAAAAAAAGAATTAGAAAAGATTTTGGACAACAACCTCAAGTCTTAAATATTCCTTATTTATTATCAATTCAAATTAATTCATTTAAAAAATTTATTAATTATAAAAAAAATCAAGCACATGGAATAGAATCAGCTTTAAAATCAGTATTTCCTATAAAAAGTTATAATGAAAATGCTGAAATTCAATACGTTAAATATAGATTAGGAAAAAAAAGCTTTAATATGATGGAATGTCATATTAGAGGAACAACATATGCAGTTCCGTTAAAAGTTACTTTACGTTTAATAATATATGAAAAAGATACATTAAATAAAAAAATAAAAGATATTAAAGAACAAGAAGTATACATGGGAGAAATCCCTATTATGACTAAAAATGGAACTTTTATTATTAATGGAACTGAACGTGTAGTAGTATCTCAATTACATAGAAGTCCAGGTGTATTTTTTGACAGCGATAAAGGAAAAACACATTCATCAGGAAAAATACTTTATAATGCAAGAATTATTCCTTATAGAGGATCATGGTTAGATTTCGAATTTGATTCAAAAGATCATTTATTTGTTAGAATTGATCGAAGAAGAAAATTTCCAGTGACAATTTTATTAAAAGCTTTAGGATATAGTGTTCAAGAAATCTTAAAAATGTTTTTCAAAAAAAATATTTTTAAATTTAAAAATAAACTATTAAAAATGAAATTAATTCCAGAAAGATTAAGAGGTGAAACAATTTCATTTGATATAAAAAAAAATAATGTAATATATTTAAAAAAAAATCAAAGAGTAACTGCAAAACATATACGAAAATTAAAAAAAAATAATATAAATTCTATTAACGTTCCAATTGAATACCTAATCGGAAAAATATCTTCTCAAGATTACTTTGATCAAGATAAAAATTTAATTATTTCTGCTAATTCAAAATTTACTTTAGAAATTATAAAAAATATACAAAAATCTAATATTAATTCAATAAAAACAATATTTACAAATGATTTAGATCATGGTCCATATATTTCTGAAACATTAAAAATTGATCTTACTACAGATAAATTTAGTGCTTTATTTGAAATTTATAAAATGCTTAGACCAGGAGAACCACCAACAAAAGAAACTTCTGAAAACTTATTTGAATCCTTATTTTTTTCAAAAGAAAAATATGATTTATCTTCTGTAGGAAGAATGAAATTCAATAGATCAGTTTTTAGAAAAAAAATTCATGGAAAAAAAATTCTTAATAAAAAAGATATTATTGATGTAATTCAAAAATTAATTAATATTAGAAATGGAAAAGGAGAAATTGATGATATCGATCATTTAGGTAATAGAAGAGTTCGTTCTGTAGGAGAAATGGTAGAAAATCAATTTAGAATTGGATTAATCAGAGTAGAAAGAGCTGTTAAAGAAAGATTATCTATTGGAGATGTAGATATTTTAATGCCTCAAGATATGATTAACGCTAAACCTATTTCAGCAGCTGTAAAAGAATTTTTTGGATCTAGTCAATTATCACAATTTATGGATCAAAACAATCCTCTTTCAGAAATTACTCATAAAAGAAGAATTTCTGCTCTTGGAATTGGTGGTTTAACACGTGAAAGAGCTGGATTTGAAGTCAGAGATGTACATCCTACACATTATGGAAGAGTATGTCCAATTGAAACTCCAGAAGGACCAAATATTGGATTAATTAATTCTTTATCAGTATATGCGCGTACTAATAAATATGGATTTTTAGAAACTCCTTATAGAAAAGTATCTAATGGATATGTTACAGATAAAATAGAATATTTATCTGCAATTGAAGAAGGAAACTTTGTTATTGCACAATCAAATACTAATCTAAATTTAAAAAAAAAAATTATAGATAAACTAATAACATGTAGATATAAAAATGAATCTAGATTATTTAAAAAAAAACAAATAGATTATATGGATGTGTCAAATCAACAAATGGTATCTGTAGGTGCATCTTTAATTCCGTTTTTAGAACATGATGATGCAAATCGTGCACTAATGGGAGCAAACATGCAAAGACAAGCTGTTCCAGTACTGAAATCAGAAAAACCTTTAGTAGGTACAGGAATGGAAAGATCAGTAGCAATAGATTCTGGAGTAACAATAATTGCTAAAAGAGGAGGTATAATAAATTATATTGATGCATCTAGAATAGTAATTAAAGTAAATAAAAATGAAATCAAAAAAAACCAAGCTGGAATTGATATCTATAACTTAATTAAATATAAACGTTCTAATCAAAATACATGTATTAATCAAACTCCTTGTGTTTCTTTAAATGATAAAGTTGAAAAAGGAGATGTTTTAAGCGATGGTCCAGCTACTGATTTAGGTGAATTAGCTTTAGGACAAAACATGAGAGTCGCTTTTATGCCATGGAATGGTTATAATTTTGAAGATTCCATATTAATTTCTGAAAAAGTTGTCATAGAAGATAGATTTACAAGTATTCATATTCAAGAACTATCATGTATTTCTAGAGATACAAAATTAGGTGTAGAGGAAATTACTTCAGATATACCAAATATAGGAGAATCTGCATTATCAAAATTAGATGAATCAGGAATCGTTTATATTGGTGCAGAAGTACGTGGAGGAGATATATTAGTAGGAAAAGTAACACCTAAAGGAGAAACTCAACTCACTCCAGAAGAAAAATTACTTAGAGCCATTTTTGGAGAAAAAGCTTCTGATGTTAAAGATACTTCTTTAAGAGCTCCTAATGGAGTTTTTGGAACAGTAATTGATGTTCAAATTTTTACACGAGATGGAATCAAAAAAGATAAAAGAACTCTTGAAATTGAAGAAATGCAAATTAAACAAATTGAAAAAGATTTACTAGAAGAACAAAAAATGTTCGAAATAGATTTATTTAGACAAGTAAAATCTATTTTAATTAAAGAAAATATATTATATGAAAATTTTAAAAATAAATCATTAGAAAAACTATTTTTAATTAAAATAAAAAATAAAAAATCTCAAATTAAATTAAAAAAATTACAAAAACAACATAAATTTCTTATAAAAAAATTTCATAAAAAAATAAAAGATAAAAAGAAAAAAATTAAAAAAGGAGATGATCTTTCACCTGGAATTTTAAAAATAGTAAAAGTTTATTTAGCTGTTAAAAGATATTTACAAACAGGTGATAAAATGGCTGGAAGACATGGAAATAAAGGAGTTATATCTAAAATTAATCCAGTAGAAGATATGCCATATGATTCAAATGGAGTGCCAATAGATATTGTTTTAAATCCATTAGGAGTTCCTTCTAGAATGAATATTGGACAAATATTAGAAACACATTTAGGTATGGCCGCTAGAGGAATTGGAGAAAAAATCAAAAAACTTATAAATGAATATAAAAAAGTTTCAAAAATTAAAAATTTTATGCAAAAAATATTTAATATAGGTAACAATAAACGTCAAAAAGTTAATTTAGAAAATTTTTCTAATGAAGACATTTTATGTTTAGCACAAAACTATAAAAAAGGAATTCCTGTGTCAACTCCAGTATTTGATGGAGCTAAAGAAAAAGATATAAAAGAATTTTTATTACTTGCAGATCTTCCTGATTCAGGTCAAATTTCTTTATTTGATGGTCGTACAGGAGAAAAATTTGAAAAATCAGTTACAGTAGGATATATGTATATTTTAAAATTAAATCATTTAGTAGATGATAAAATGCATGCAAGATCTACAGGATCATATAGTCTAGTCACACAACAACCATTAGGAGGAAAAGCACAATTTGGAGGTCAAAGATTTGGAGAAATGGAAGTATGGGCTTTAGAAGCTTATGGAGCATCTTACACATTACAAGAAATGCTTACTGTAAAATCTGATGATGTTAGTGGAAGAACTAAAATGTATAAAAATATTGTAGATGGTAAACATACTATGGAACCTGGAATGCCTGAATCTTTTAACGTACTTTTAAAAGAAATTCGTTCATTAGGTATTAACATTTCTTTAAAAAATTAAATAAAATATTTTTGATATTTAAAATTATAAAATTATTAAAATAATACTTATAAATATAGGGAAAAAATTTTTGAAAGAACTATTTAAATTTATCAAATCTAAAAGCTATATTAAAAACTTCAATGCAATACAAATTTCATTATCTTCTCCTGAAGTTATTAGATCTTGGTCACATGGAGAAATTAAAAAACCAGAAACAATTAATTATAGAACATTTAAACCTGAAAGAGATGGATTATTTTGTGCTAGAATTTTTGGTCCAGTAAAAGATTACGAATGTTTATGTGGAAAATATAAAAGATTAAAACATAGAGGAGTTGTATGTGAAAAATGTGGAGTAGAAGTAACTCAAAGTAAAGTTAGAAGAGATCGAATGGGACATATAGAGTTAGCATCTCCTATTGCACATATTTGGTTTTTAAAATCTTTACCATCAAGAATTGGATTACTTTTAGATATGCCGTTAAGAGATATTGAACGTGTATTATATTTTGAATCTTATGTAGTAACAAATAGTGGTATGACTAATTTAAAAATTGGAACTATTTTTTCAGAAGAACAAAATGCTGAAGCAATAGAAGAATTTGGAGATGATTTTAAAGCAGAAATGGGTGCTGAAGCTATACAAACTCTCTTAAAAAATATTAATTTAAAAAAAGAATATAAAAAACTCAAAAAAGAATTACATAAAACAAATTCAGAAACCAAAAAAAAAAAAACAACAAAAAGAGTTAAATTAATTGAATCATTTATAAATTCACGAAACAAACCAGAATGGATGATTTTAACTGTTTTACCTATTCTTCCACCAGATTTAAGACCTTTAGTACCATTAGATGGAGGAAGATTTGCTACATCTGATTTAAATGATTTATATAGAAGAGTGATTAATCGTAATAATCGTCTAAAACGATTACTAGAATTATCTGCTCCAGATATTATAGTAAGAAATGAAAAAAGAATGCTACAAGAATCTGTAGATGCTCTTTTAGATAACGGAAGAAGAGGAAGAGCAATTATTGGTTCTAATAAAAGACCATTAAAATCATTAGCTGATATGATTAAAGGTAAACAAGGAAGATTTCGTCAAAATCTTCTTGGAAAAAGAGTAGATTATTCAGGAAGATCAGTAATTACAGTAGGTCCATATCTAAAATTAAATCAATGTGGACTACCTAAAAAAATGGCTTTAGAATTATTTAAACCATTTATATATGGTAAATTAGAACGTAAAAATTTAGCAAATACAATTAAATCTGCTAAAAAAATGGTTGAACGAGAAGATCCTATAGTATGGGATATTTTAGATGAAGTTATTCAAAAACATCCTGTATTATTGAATAGAGCTCCTACTTTACATAGATTAGGTATACAAGCATTTAAACCAATACTTGTTGAAGGAAAAGCAATTCAATTACACCCATTAGTATGTGCAGCATATAATGCAGATTTTGATGGAGATCAAATGGCTGTACATATACCACTTACTATAGAAGCACAAAATGAAGCTAAAAATTTGATGATGTCTACAAATAATATTCTTTCACCAGCTAATGGTGAACCAATTATTGTACCCTCTCAAGATGTAGTACTTGGGTTGTATTACATGACAAGAAAAAAAATTAATGGAAAAGGGGAAAATATGCTTCTTTCTGGACCGAAAGAAGCTGAAAAAATCTATCAATTAGGATTAGTAGATCTTCATTCTATTATTAAAGTTCGAATAACAGAATATAAAAAAAAAGATAAAAAAATTAAAAAAAAATATTCAAAAATAATTAAGACTACTATCGGGAGATCTATATTATGGAATATTGTTCCTAAAGGTTTATCATTTTCTTTAGTAAATAGAACTCTAAAAAAAAACACAATTTCTCAAATGATTAATACATGTTATAGAATTTTAGGAATTGAAAAAACAGTAATTTTTGCAGATCAAATAATGTATACTGGATTTGAATATGCTGCAAAATCTGGATCATCAGTAGGTATGGATGATATAGAAATACCTAAACAAAAAACAAACATCATTAAAGAAGCTAAATTAGAAGTTTTAGAAATACAAGAACAATTTCAATCAGGATTAGTTACTGCTGGAGAGAGATATAATAAAGTAATAGATATTTGGTCTACAGCTAATGAAAAAGTATCTCAAGCTATGATGAAAAATTTATCCACAACATATGTTAAAACAAAAAAAGGAAAATTGACTAAACAAAGTTCATTTAATAATATTTTTATTATGGCAGATTCTGGAGCTAGAGGATCAGCAGCTCAAATAAGACAATTAGCTGGAATGAGAGGATTAATGGCTAAACCAGATGGTTCCATTATAGAAACTCCTATTACAGCAAATTTTAGAGAAGGATTAAATGTTTTACAATATTTTATTTCTACACATGGAGCAAGAAAAGGTTTAGCTGATACAGCTTTAAAAACTGCAAATTCTGGTTATTTAACACGAAGATTGGTCGATGTAGCTCAAGATCTTGTAGTTACAGAAAATGATTGTCAAACTAAAAATGGAATTCTAATGACCTCTAGAATTGAAGGAGGAAATATAAAAGAACCATTAAGAGATAGAGTTTTAGGAAGAGTAACATTAAATAATATTTTTGAAAATAACTCTAACAAAATATTAATTAAAAAAAATACTTTATTAAATGAAAAATATTGTGATATTTTAGAAATTAATTCTATTGATAATATCGAAGTACGTTCAGTAGTACATTGTGAAACAAATTTTGGAGTATGCGCATATTGTTATGGACGTGATTTAGCAAGAGGAAAATTAGTTAATAAAGGAGAAGCAATAGGAGTAATTGCTGCACAATCTATTGGTGAACCAGGAACTCAATTAACTATGAGAACTTTTCATATTGGAGGAGCTGCTTCAAGAATTGCTACAGAATCTAATATACAAATTAAAAATGATGGAATTATTAAATTAAGTAATTCAAAGTCAGTTATTAATTCATTAGGAAAAACAATTATTACTGCACGAAATGTAGAACTAAACATAATTGATTCCATAGGTCGAACTAAAGAAAGTTATAAAATTCCTTATGGTGCTATTTTAGAAAAACGTAATGGAGAAAAAGTACATTCTAGAGAAATTGTAGCAGTGTGGGATCCACATACTATTCCAGTAATAACCGAAGTAAATGGATATTTAAAATTTATAGATATGTTAGATGGACAAAGTATAATTAGACAAACAGATGAATTAACTGGATTATCATCTATAATTATTTTAGATGTAGCAGAAAGAAATACTTTAGGAAAAGAATTACGACCTTCTTTAAAAATTATTCATGCTGATGGAACGGATGTTTTTATTCCTGGAACTACTATGCCTGCACAATATTTTTTACCTGGAAAAACTATAGTTCAATTAAATGATGGAATACAAATTAAATCTGGAGATACATTAGCACGAGTTCCACAAGAATCTGTAAGTACAAAAGATATTACAGGAGGATTACCTCGAGTAGCAGATTTATTTGAAGCAAGAAAACCAAAAGAATTAGCAATATTAGCTGAAAAAGATGGAATTATATCTTTTGGAAAAGAAACAAAAGGAAAAAGAAGATTAATTATTAATTCTATAAATAAAAAAAATACCTATGAAGAAATGATACCCAAATGGAGACAATTAAATGTTTTTGAGGGTGAACGTGTAGAAAAAGGTGATATCATTTCTGATGGTCCAGAGTCTTCTCATGATATTTTAAGACTTCGTGGAGTACAATCTGTAACACGATATATAGTTAATGAAGTTCAAGAAGTATATAGATTACAAGGAGTTAAAATTAATGATAAACATATTGAAGTAATTATTAGACAAATGTTAAGAAAAGCAACGATTATTGATCATGGTGATTCAGAATTTTTAGATGGAGAACAAATAGAATATTTTAAAATTAGAATGACTAATAAAAGCTTAAAAAAGAAACAAAAAAAAATTATTACATATAATCGAGATTTATTAGGTATTACTAAAGCATCTTTAGCTACCGAATCTTTTATTTCAGCTGCATCATTTCAAGAAACTACAAGAGTACTTACAGAATCAGCTGTAGCAGGTAAAATAGACGAATTAAGAGGATTAAAAGAAAATGTTATTGTAGGTAGATTAATTCCTGCTGGTACTGGTTATGAATATCATCAAAATAGATTATTTCATGATTATATATATCGTACTAGAAATAATATAAAAAATACAAATAGAATAAACAAAAAAATTAGTGTAGAAGAAGCGTCTGCAAATTTATCAGAATTATTAAATTCTCATAATCTTTAAAAAATTTAAAAAAGTAAAATTATAAAAATTATTAAAATATATCAATCTAAATTATTTTTTTTTAATATATTTCTTAAAATTTTTTATTATAAATAATACAACAAAGTATAATAAATTTTTTTTATAAATATTATTTATTACTAAGGATTAAAAAATGAATAAATCACAATTAATAGATATTGTTGCAAAAAAATCTTTAATTTCTAAAATTAAAACGAAAACTATATTAGATAATATATTATCTGAAATCACTAATTCTCTTAAAAAAGAAGAAAATGTACAATTAGTTGGATTTGGAACATTTAAAATTAATAAAAGATCAGCAAGAACAGGAAGAAATCCAAAAACTGGAAAAGAAATTCAGATATTAGCAACAAAAATTCCTTCATTTATTTCTGGAAAGACATTAAAAAAAGCAGTTAAATAAATTTTGTATACTAAAATATATATTAATAAAATTAGTAGGGAATTAATAAATCCCCTACTAATTAACTAATTATAATAGAATTATTATATACTAAATTTTTAAAATTTAATATAAATAATATCTTTAAAAAAATTTTTCTATTATTCTATAATTTTTTTTTTAAAATTTTAAAAATAAATATGATAAATAAAAAAAATCAAAAAAAAGCATTGATTAGTGTATTTAATAAATCTAAAATTATTAAATTATCTAAAGTATTTAATAAAAATAAAATAAAAATTTTATCTACTTCAGGAACTAGAAAAACTTTAATTCAAAGTAATATCCCTTGTAAAAAAATTTCTCATTATACAAAATTTGAGGAAATCTTAAATGGTCAAGTTAAAACATTACATCCAATCATATATTCAGGAATTTTAAATAATTTAAATAATAATTTCTCTATAGATTTTGTTATATGTAATTTTTATCCGTTTGAAAAAATGATTTCTACTTGTAAAAAAAAAAATTTTAAAAATTTTAAAAAATATATAGATATTGGTGGACCATCATTAATTAGAGCAGCTGCAAAAAATTATAAAAAAGTTATAGTTATAATTGATATTAAAGATTATGATTTAATAATAGAAAAATTTAAAAATAAAAAAAAAAAGTTTTCTTCTAAAGAAAGACTAAAATTAGCTATGAAAGCTTTTAAATATTCTTATAATTATGAATATAACATATATAAATTTTTTAAAAAAAAATACACTATTAAATATAACAAAGAACAAAAAAATATATCACTTCCTAAAACAATTAATTTAATTTTAAAAAAAGAAAAAAAATTAATTTATGGAGAAAATAAACATCAAAAAGCAGCAATATATTACAAACAAAATATATTTAATCAAAATAAAAATATTTTAGAAAAAATTCAAGGAAAAAAATTATCTTATAATAATATTTTAGATGCTAACATTGCTTTAGAATGCGTGTCTCAATTTACAAAACCATCATGTGTAATCATAAAACATGGTACACCATGTGGAGCTTCTACAAAAAAAAATATTTTAAAAGCATATTCTTATGCATATTCATGTGATCCAATTTCTGCATTTGGAGGAATAATCGCGTTTAATAAAAAAGTTCATTCTAAAACTATAAAATTAATTTTGAAAAATCAATTTGTAGAAATTATAATTGCTCCAAATTTTTCTAAAAATACATTAAATATTTTAAATTCTAAAAAAAATTTAAGAATATTAACAACAAATAATCAAGAAATTAATTTTTTTAAAAATTTTGAAATACGATCTATTAATAATAAATTTTTAATTCAAGAAAAAGATTATGACGAATTTAATATTAAAAAATGGAAAATCAAAACTCAAAAAATTCCTAATAAATCAGAAATAAAAAATGCAATTTTTGGATGGAAAATAGCTAAATTTTCTAAATCAAACTCTATTATATATGTTTATAAAAATTCTACTATTGCAATCGGAAGTGGTCAAACTAGTAGAATTTTTGCAATTAAAAATGCAAATTCTAAAATAAACAAAAATTATAAAAAATTACAAAATATTACTTTAGCTTCAGACGCATTTTTAACTTTCTCAGATAACATTTTAGAAGCTAAAACAAAAAATATATCATGTATTATTCAGCCTGGTGGATCAATTAAAGATCAAGAAATTATAAAATTAGCTGATAAAAATAATATATCTATGATATTTACAAATATTAGACATTTTAAACATTAAATATAAACTAATATATTTTATATATAATAACTTTAAATTAAATAAATATATTCAAAAAAAAAAATAAATATAAGAAATTATATTCAGATAAAATTTGTATTGAATATATTAAAAATATAAAACAAACAAAGTTCAGTATAAAATTTATTCATTAAAAAAATAGAAATTTTAGCAAATAAGATTTTTGCTAAAATTTCTTTTTAAATTTATGATATATTAGAACGTATTTTTTTAGTTGCTGATACTAAATTTTTTAAAGCATTATTTACTTCTGTCCAAGTTCTTGTTTTTAATCCACAATCAGGATTAATCCATAATTTATTAATAGAAATTATTTTCATAGATTTTTTTATTAATTTTATAATATTATTTTTTTGAGGTATATTAGGAGAATGAATATCATAAAATCCAGGACCAACGCTATTTGGATATTTAAAATTTTTAAAACAATCTAAAATTTCCATATTAGAACGAGCAGTTTCAATAGTAATAACATCAGCATCTAAATCAGATATAGATTGTATAATATCATTAAACTCACAATAACACATATGAGTGTGAATTTGAGTACTATCTTTTACACTAGAAACACTTAATTTAAAAGAATTTATCGCCCAAGAAAGATATTTCTGTTTATCAATATTTTTTAATGGTAAACCTTCTCTTAAAGCAGGTTCATCAATTTGAATGATATTAATTCCATTTTTTTCTAAATCATATATTTCATCTTTTAAAGCTAAAGCAATTTGTGTAGCAATTATTTTATAAGAAATATCTTCTCTTGGAAAAGACCATAATAAAATTGTTACAGGACCAGTTAACATACCTTTGACAGGTTTTTTTGTTAAAGATTGTGCATATTTAATCCAATCTAAAGTAATTGGTTTTGAACGTGATATATCAGAATATATTATAGGAGGTTTTACACATCTTGAACCATAACTTTGAACCCATCCATATTCTGTAAATAAAAATCCTTCTAAATTTTCTCCAAAATATTCAACCATATCATTACGTTCTGGTTCTCCATGAACTAAAACATCTATATTTAATTTTTCTTGTTGAAGAATATTATATTTTATAATTTTAAAAATTTTCTTTTTATATTCTTTTTTATTAATTAATTTATTTCTAAAATTTGATCTTAATTTTCTTAAATCTTGTGTTTGTGGAAATGAACCAATTGTGGTAATAGGTAAAATAGGTAAGTTTAATTTTTTTTTTTGTTTTTTATAACGAATTTTGTAGGAATTTTTTCTTTGATAATCTTTTTTTTTTAAAGATAAAATTTTATCTTTTAAGTTATTATTTGTATTATTTTTAATAATTTGATTATATGATAATAACGGTAAAACCCATGATTCAAGCAAGTCTATTTTATTTTTATTTAAAGCGCTACTTAATAAGTATAATTCATAACATTTTTGTACAGCAAAAGAAAACAATGTTTTTAGTTCTGTTTTAATTTTTTTTTCTTGTTGAATATCTACAGGAACATGAATTAAAGAACAAGAGGATCCAATCCAAATATTATCCCTGTATTTTAAAATTTTTTTTATTAAAAAATAATATTTTATTAAATCTGTTTTCCATATATTTTTACCATTTATTACTCCTAAAGATATTATTAAATCTTTAGAAAAATTTTTCTTTAAATCTGCAAAATTATACTTTCCAGAAATTAAATCTAAATGAATTCCTTGTATAGGAATTTTTTGTATAATATCTAAATTATGAGAAATATTTCCAAAATATGTTGTTAATAATATATTTATATTACATTTTAAATAATTATAACTATATATAAAATTTTTTTTGTATTCAGAAGAAAGATCTAAAGATAAAATTGGTTCATCTATTTGAATCCATTTAATACCTTTTTTTTCTAAACAAGAAAAAATATTTTTATATACATCTAAAATTTTATCTAATAAATCAAATCGATTAAAATTTAATTCGTAAGTTTTTCCTAACCAAAGATAAGACATTGGACCTAAAATAATCGGCTTAACATTTTTACCTATTAATAAAGCCTCATCTATTTCTTTTAATAATTGTTTCCAAGAAAAATTAAATACACTATCTTTACTAAATTCAGGAACAATATAATGATAATTAGTATTAAACCATTTAGTCATTTCAGAAGGATTAGTAGATTTTTTATCAGTAGAAACTCCACGAGCTATATAAAATAATGTATCAATATCAATTTTATTATTAGAATTTATAAATCTTTTTGGAATATTTCCTAACATCATACTTGTAGATAAAACATGATCATACCATGCAAAATCTCCAACAGATAAAAAATCTAAACCCATTTCTTTTTGTTTTTTTAAATTTTTAATTCTTATTTTTTTTCCAATTTCTTTTAATTTACTTTTAGATATTTTTTTAGACCAATACATTTCTTGAGCTATTTTTAATTCTCTTTTAAATCCAATTCTTGGAAATCCTAATATATGATTTAATATAGTCATAAATGTTATCTCTTATAAATATTTTATTATATTTCGTAAATTTTTTTAAAAATTGAAATTACAAAATTTTAATTTATTTAAAAATTATTTTTCATTAATAGATAAACGTAATTTTTTTATGGCATTTTTTTCTAATTGTCTTACTCTTTCTGCAGATATACCATAATTTTTAGCAATATTTTTTAAAGTATTTTTTTTATTTTTATGATCTAACCAACGTGAATATATAATATTACGACTACGTTCATCTAAATATGATAATGCAATATTTAATTTATTAATAGTGTATTTTTTCCAATTATCTTTTTCAATAACTTGTGTAAAATCTGATAATTGATCTTTTAAATATGGTATTGAATATATATTATTTTTATGTTCTAAAGTAGTATTATTTTCTTCTGAAAAATTATTTAAAAGAACATCTTTAGCTGACATTCTAGATTCCATCTCTATTACATCTTTATTTTTTACTCCAAATTCTTTTGCAACATTTAATATTTCTTTTTTGTTAAACCAACCTATTTTTTTTTTCTTTTTTCTTAAATTAAAAAATAACTTTCTTTGAGATTTAGTTGTAGCAATTTTTACAATTCTCCAATTTTTTAAAACATATTCATGAATTTCAGATTTAATCCAATATATAGCAAAAGAAACTAATCTTACTCCTAAATTTGGATTAAATTTCTTAACAGATTTCATTAACCCAATATTTCCTTCTTGAATTAAATCAGATTGAGGTAATCCATATCCAGAATAGTTTCTTGCAATTCTAATTACAAAACGTAAATGTGACAAAATTAATATTTTTGCAGCTTTTAAATCATTTTTATAAAATAATCTATTAGCTAATTTTTTTTCATCATTTGCAGATAATATTGAACAATTATGAATATTTTTCATATAAATATTTAAAAAATTCAAAGATTTTTTTGATGAAAATTTTATTTTATTAAACATTTTAACGCCTATATTGAATAAATTTACTTTAAAATTATTTTATAAAAAATACATTTAAATACTTATTTATAAAAAAGTTATTATAAATAAATTTTAAACAGATTTTTTTAATATAACATATTTAATATTTATTTAGATTTAAATAAAGAATTAATAAAATCAAAATTATTAAAAATACAGATGTCTTTCATTGATTCTCCTGTAGTAATATATCTGACAGGAATATAAAATTGATCTGCTATAGAAAAAATAATTCCTCCTTTAGAAGTACTATCAAATTTTGTTAAAATTATTCCAGTAATTTTAAGAAATTTATGAAAAAATTCAGTTTGTACTAAAGAATTTTGACCTGTACAAGAATCAATAGTTAGAAAAATATCTATTGATGTATTTTGATTTAATTTATGAATCACATTTACAATTTTTTTTAATTCATTCATTAAATTAATTTTAGTATGAAATCTACCAGCTGTATCAATCATTAGTATATCAAATTTTTTTAAAACAGCTTTTTGAAATGCTTCATATACAACAGAAGCAGGATCAGAACCATATCTTTTAGAAACCATATCTATTTTATTTTGTTTACATAAAATATCTAATTGATCTATTGCAGCATCTCTAAAAGTATCTGCAGCAGCCACTAAAACTGTTTTGTTTTGATCTTTATATAATTTTGATAATTTTGCAATTGTAGTTGTTTTACCTGATCCATTAACACCTACAAATAATATAACATTAGGATATTTTAAATTTGATGATATTCTGTTAGAGAAAGAAGATAATTCACTTTTTTTTAAAATTTCATTCATATTAAAAAAAATTTTTTTATAAATAATAGAAATATTTTTCAAATCTTTTTTTTCTAAATCTTTAATAGATTGATCTATAATTTTTTTCGTGGTATGAATATTAATATCAAAAGAAATTAATTGATCTTCTAATTTTTTTAAAAACTTTTTATTTAATTTATTGTCTGAAAAAAAATTTTTAATTACTGAAAAAACACTTTTTCTTATATTAGTAAATTTTTTTTTTAAAAAAAATAATAAATTACTTTGAACTTTTTTTGGTTTTTGAGAAGTAATAGATTTAACATTTGTTTTTTTTAAATTCTTTTTATTTAAAGATAATTTATTTTGATTTAAATGTTTTTTTTTATTTATTTTTTTTACATTTTCTAAATCTTCTGAATTTTCTTTTTTTTTAAAAAAATTTAATTTATTTATTAAAGATGTAAATATATTTTTTTTATTTTTAGACATAAATATACCTTTTATAAATTTTTTTTATATAATATAATTTATTTTATCAAAGTATATTAATACATAATATAAAGTTTTATGAAAATTATAAAAAAAAAAAATTTAGAAAAAATACTTTACATGTAATTAGTGGAATTTTTAAAAAACAAAAAATATCCCTCAAACATTCAAAGAATTTAAGACCTACAAAAAATTTTATTAGAGAAACTTTATTTAATTGGTTAAATAATTATATTCAAAATGCAAAATGCTTAGATTGTTTTTCTGGAAGTGGAATATTAGGAATAGAAGCAGTTTCTAGAAATGCGAAATTTGTAACTTCTTTAGATATTGATATACAAAATATTTATACAATAAAAAAAAATTTAAAAAAACTTAAAATTAAAAATATAAAATCTATTTGTGTAAACACTATTCATTGGTTGAAAAAAAAAAGTACACCATATGACATAATATTTCTTGATCCGCCATATTATAAAAATAATTTACTTAATAAAACTATATTTTTATTAGAAAACAAAAAATGGACTAAAAAAAATACTATTATTTATATAGAAAAAAATATATCTCAAGAAAATATTAAAATTCCTAATAATTGGATATTAAAAAAAAAAAAACAAACAAAGAAAATAGAATATAAAATTTATTATAAAAAATAATAAATAAATTTTTTTAATTTAAATTATATATTTTATACAAAATAAGGATTTTAATATATGCAAAAATATATCAAATTACTTAAAAAAATTCAATCAATTGTTCCATTTCATATTAAACCTAAATTTAAAAATGAACAAGATTTATTAAATTGGAATAAAAAAGAAGGATTATTATCTTCTAAATCTATTTTAAGAAAAAATAAAGCTAGAAAAATGAAAAAAATTTTTAAAAATTCTGGAATTAAAAAATTATATATAAATTGTTCATTTGAAAATTATAAAACATTTCATATCGGACAAGAAAAAGTATTAAATGCTTCTAAAAAATATGTAAAAAATTTTAATACTCAATTTTCTAATTTTATTTTTTCTGGAAAACCAGGAACCGGGAAAAATCATTTAGCAGCTGCAATTGGAAATTATTTAATTTTAAATGGAAAAAGTATATTAATTATTACAATAGCAGATTTAATGTCTAAAATTAAAAAAACATTTAATTTAAACAATAAATACACAGAAGAGTTTTTTCTTAAAAAATCTAGTGAAGTAGATTTATTAATAATAGATGAAATCGGTATTCAAAAAGAATCAAATTATGAAAAAATAATTCTTCATCAAATTATTGATCGTCGTTCAGCATCAAAAAAATCTACTGGAATGTTATCAAATTTAAACTTTAATAATTTAAATATATTATTAGGAGAAAGAATTATTGATCGAATGAAATTAGGAAAACTTTTATGTTTAAATTTTAATTGGGATAGTTATCGTCCTTTTGTGAATATTAACGATATATAAATAATTTAAAATGTTAAATTTAAAAAATACACTTACAACCGAGAAATATATAAACAAGTACGCGTATCTATTTTAATTACATCATTAATTTTAATAAATTCAGGTACTTTAATAGAAATACCAGTATTTAACGTAGCTAATTTTATACCACTACTATTTAAAGATTTTTTTTGCACGGAAGGGGTTGTTTTAATAACTTTTAAATATACAAAATTATCTAAAATAATAGAAATTATACTATTTTTCCATATAGTTAATAAACATTTACATTGAGGAGTTAAAAAAAAACGTTTTGTATTTAAAATTTTTTTTTTAACAGAAATTTCTTCAAATGTTTTACTATTTATAAAATACCAAAATTTATTATCATTATATAAATAAATAGATTTGATATCATAAACATTAGCTTTTTTTAAACGATCTGTAGATTTAAAAGTAGATTCAACGATTTTACCAGATATTAGACTTTTAAATTTAACACGCGAAAATGCTTGACCTTTTCCAGGTTTCACAAACTTACTATTTTGTATAATACATGGTTGATTAAAAATAATTACTTTTAAACCAGGTTTAAATTTATTAATTGAATAATCTTGTGTCATTTTTTATACTTTCTTAAAAAATAAATAATTTTATATAGATAACATTATTTTCCCTTAAGAATAAAAATTTAAGGGAAAATAAATTAAAATATTTTGAAATAAAATAATATAGAGTTTAAATTTTATTTAAAATAAATAAATTACATCATTCCACCCATTCCACCCATTCCACCCATTCCTCCAGCAGATGGAGATGGCATATCAGAAGATTTATCTTCTTTAGGAGAATCAGTTACCATACATTCTGTAGTAATCATTAATCCAGCTACGGATGCAGCATATTGTAATGCAGATCTAGTTACTTTAGTTGGATCTAAGATTCCAAATTTAATCATATCTCCATATTGATCAGTAGCTGCATTGTATCCATAATTCCCTTTTCCATCTTTAACATTATTTGTAACTACAGATGGTTCTTCTCCTGAATTAGCAACAATTTGACGTAAAGGAGCTTCCATAGATCTTACAGCTACTCTAATTCCAACATTTTGATCTTCATTTTGACCTTTTAAATGAGAAATTTTTTCTGCTACTCGAACTAAAGCTACTCCACCACCAGCAACTACACCTTCTTCTACTGCAGCACGAGTTGCATGTAAAGCATCTTCTACACGAGCTTTTTTTTCTTTCATTTCTACTTCAGTTGCAGCACCTACTTTTAATACAGCAACTCCACCAGATAATTTTGCTAATCTTTCATTTAATTTTTCTTTATCATAATCTGATGTAGATTCATTAATTTGTTGACGAATATTAGAAATTCTATTTTGAATATCTAATTTTTTTCCTAATCCACCAATAATTGTTGTAGAATCTTTTGTTATAACAACTCTTTTAGCTTGACCTAAATCTTCTAATGTTGTTTTATCTAAATCCATTGCTAATTCTTCAGAAATTACAGTTCCAGCAGTTAATATAGAAATATCTTGTAACATCGATTTTCTACGATCTCCAAATCCAGGAGCTTTGACAGCTGCAATTTTTACAATACCTCTCATAGAATTAACTACTAATGTTGCTAATGCTTCACCTTCTAAATCTTCTGCAATAATTAATAGCGGTTTACCAGATTTTGCTACTGATTCTAATAAAGATAATATATCTCGAATATTAGAAATTTTTTTATCAACCATTAAAATATAAGGATTTTCTAATTCTATATTACCGATTTCTGGTTTATTAATAAAATAAGGAGATAAATATCCTCTATCAAATTGCATACCTTTTACTACATCTAATTCATCTTCTAAACCTGTACCTTCTTCTACAGTAATAACTCCATCATTACCAACTTTATCCATTGCTTCTGAAATTAAAGCACCTACAGTTTCATCAGCATTAGCGGAAATTGTTCCAACTTGTGTAATAGCTTTAGAATTTGAACATGGAACAGATAATTTTTTTAATTCTTTTACTGCTTTAATTACTGCTTGATCAATTCCTCTTTTTAAATCCATTGGATTCATTCCTGCCGCAACTGCTTTTAATCCTTCATTGACAATAGATTGAGCTAATAAAGTAGCAGTAGTAGTTCCATCTCCTGCAACATCATTTGCTTTAGAAGCTACTTCTTTCACCATTTGAGCACCCATATTTTCAAACTTATCTTCTAGCTCAATTTCTCTAGCTACGGATACACCATCTTTAGTAATACTAGGAGCTCCAAAAGATTTATCTAAAACAACATTTCTTCCTTTTGGTCCTAAAGTAACTTTTACTGCATCTGCTAATATATTAACACCACGAAGCATT
The DNA here is from genome assembly GCF_026122795.1 of Buchnera aphidicola (Chaitophorus viminalis). Taxonomy (GTDB): domain Bacteria; phylum Pseudomonadota; class Gammaproteobacteria; order Enterobacterales; family Enterobacteriaceae; genus Buchnera_J; species Buchnera_J aphidicola_BK. The sequence continues at coordinate 42,427 of NZ_JAIWQV010000001.1, forward strand.
TTAGCTCGAGCTTCGCTTCCAAATTTTACATCTTTAGCTGCCATTTTGCAATCTCCTTAAATAATTTTTATAAAAATAAAATATTACTCTTCCACAATTGCCAAAATATCATTTTCAGTTAAAATTAATACTTCTTCATTATCAATTTTTTCTGTTTTAGCGCCATATCCTTCATTAAATATAACAATATCATTAACTTTTACATCTAATTTTTTAATATTTCCATTATCTAAAATTCGTCCTTTTCCTACAGCTAACACTTTCCCTCTAGTAGATTTACTTGCAGCTGATCCTGTTAAAACAATACCACCTGCTGATTTAGATTCTATTTCTTGACGTTTTATAATAATACGATCATGCAAAGGACGTATTTTCATTTTTTAGAATTCTCCTTGTACAGATATTTTATAATTAATTTCAAATATTTTTTTAAAAAATTATATTCTATTAAATAGTATATGGACGATTATTCAAACTTTCAAGGTTTTCAAAAAAATAGATAAAAGATAATAATTTTAAAAAAAATATTGACAAACTATTATCATTAATGTTTTACTATAATTTTAAAAGCCCGAATAGCTCAGTTGGTAGAGCAGGGGACTGAAAATCCCCGTGTCGGTGGTTCAATTCCGCCTTCGGGCAAAATTTAAAACTAAAAAATTATTTTTAAAAAATATTTTTTAAAAATAAATAAAATACCTGTATATTTAAAATTTTATTTACCAATACAAAAATTTGAAAATATTTTATTTAAAATATCTTCAGAATTAATTTTTCCAGTAATTTTGTTTAAAAAATTTTGAGCATGTTGTAAATGATAAGCTAAAATTTCATAATTTTGATTTATCTTAAAATTTTTTTTTCCAAGTAATAATTCTTTTTTTGCTAATTTAATTTCTTGTATATGTCTTTGTCTAGCTATATATACACTCTCTCCTGAAAAATTTTTATAATTTTTTAAAACATTTTTTAAAGATTTATAAAAATTTTTTAATCCTATTTTTTTTTTTATAGATATACATATAAAACTTATTTTGCAATTTATAAAAACACTAGGATTAATATTATTTAAATCAATTTTATTAAAGATTAAAATAATATGAATTTTAGAAGAAATTTTTGCTTTTAATTTAAAAAATTTTTTAATTTGAATATTTATATTTTTACTAGAATCTATCATAAATAATAATATATCTGTATTATTTATTTCTTTTTTTGCTAAAGAAATTCCTATTTTTTCTACTTCGTCCTTTGTTTTTCTAATTCCAGCAGTATCTACTAATTCTATTATATGTTTATTAAAATTAATTTGATTATAAATTAAATCTCTAGTTGTACCTTCAATATTAGTTACTATAGAAGATTTTTTACAAGATAACATATTAAATAAACTAGATTTTCCAGAATTGGGAAAACCAGAAATTACTATTTTAACAGATTCATTTAAACGTACTCCATTTTTTGAAAGAAATAAAATTTTTGTTAAATCTTTTATAATTTTTTTTATTTCATTAAAAAAATTTATTTGAAAAAAATTTATATTTTCTTCTGAAAATTCTAATTCATATTCTATATTTGCTCTTAAATTAGCAATTTTATTAATAACTTTATTAATATAATTAGAAAAATCTCCTTGTAAAGATTTTACAGAAGCTTTAATTGCTGCTTCAGAAGATGCATTAATTAAATCTGATATTGCTTCTGCTTGTATTAAATCTATTTTTTTATTTAAAAAAGCTCTTTCTGAAAACTCTCCTGGTTTAGCAAGTCTAATTTTTGGAATTTTTAAAATTCTTTTAATTAATAAATTTGCTAAAATATTACTACCATGTCCTTGTAATTCTAAAACATCTTCTCCAGTATAAGATTTGGGAGACGGAAACCAAATACTAATACCTTTATCTAAAATCTCATTATTAATATCATAAAATGACACATAAGTAGCGTATCTAGGTTTTAATGAACAACGTAAAACAGATTTTAAAACAATTATAGACCTTTTTCCAGAAATTCTTAATATATATACTCCACCATTTCCTACTGGTGTAATCTGAGCTATTATTGTATCTGACATAATTTTTTTATTTGAAAATTTTTAAAAAAGTATTTTGTATTTTTATTTAATTTAAATTTTTTATTTATTTTATTTTTTTAAATTAATATTAACTAATCTTTGTTGTATTAAATTAAATATATTACTGACTAAATAATATAATACTAATCCAGAAGGAAACCATAAAAAAAATATTGTAAATAAAAATGGAGTTAAAATCATAATTTTTTCTTGAATATTTTCAGAAATATCATTATTAAATGTCTGTGAAGAATTTATTTTTTGTCCAATAAACATACTTAAACCCATCAATATAGGAAGTACATAAAATGGATCATAACTAGATAAATCTTTAATCCAAAAAATAAAAGGAGAATATTTCAATTCAATAGAATTGGTTAATGTATAATAAAAAGATAAAAAAATAGGCATTTGTATAATAACAGGTAATAATCCAGATAAAGGATTAATTTTCTTTTTTTTATAAAGAAGAATAATCTCAGTACTCATTCTTTTAGGATCATTTTTATATTTATTTTTTAAATAATCTATATCTGGCTTTAATGATTTTAATTTAGCCATAGATAAAAATTGAGATTTAGTTAAAGGAAACATTAATAAACGCATCATAATTGTAAGAAAAATTATAGAAAAACCCCAATTACCTAATATAGAATGAAATACATTTAAACAATGGAATAATGGTTGTGATAAAAACCATAAAAAACCATATTCTATAGTAAAATTTAAATTAGGCGCTAAAGCAGCCATTTCATTTTGATTTTTTGGACCAATCCATAATTTTGAAAAAAACTTTTCAAAAGAATGAGGAGCAAGACTTATAGAAGAATTATGATATCCTGCAACAATAGTATTATTATTAATTTTTTTTGTATAAATAATATTTGATTTTAGATCAAAATTTGGTATCCAAACAGATGCAAAATACTTTTGTACCATAGCTATCCATCCAATATGAGTTCTTTGGTATAAAGTTTCTTTATTATTTGATATTTCATTTAATTGAAATCGAACATATTTATCATGATCAGATGAATACGAAACTCCTTTATATTGATTCAAATTTAAATTATTATTATCTTGAATGAATTGATTTATAGTTTGAATACATTCTCCAAATATTCTAAATTTAAAATCTTTATTGGTGTTATTATACACATAATATTTAATTTGAACATCATATCGACCTCTATTAAAAATAAATTTTTTAACAAATTTTATTCCATTTTTTGTAATAAATGTCATTGGAATAACTAACTTATTATGTAAAGGCAATAATTGATAAAATTTTTTTTTGGTATAATAATTACCATCAATATTATGATATGATTTACATAAATCATTTACTTCTGTAAATCCAGTTTTCATTTGAAAAATATAATTTGTATTAGTTTTTAATAAATCTAAAAACTGAGAAGAATTTTCTTCATTTCTATATTTTAATAATTTAGCAGATTTTATACATCCATGATACTTATCTATAACAATATTCAAAACATCTGTTTTAACAGTAACATCATTATCTTTTAAATTATTTAATTGAACTTTTTTAGATATATTAATTAGAGAATTTTCTTTCATCAAATTATATTGCGAAAACATATTTTTATCTTTTTCCCATGCTTTCCATAAAAAAAAAGAACACAGTAAAAAAGATAAAACAAAAAAAATACGTTGAAAATACATTTTTTTACATTCTCTTTATTTTATTTATTATTCATAACAAATTAAAATATAAATAATTTTTCTAAAAAAAATTTTTAAAAATAAAATTAGATTAAAAAATTTAATCTAACTTTAATTTTTATTTAAATATATTTATTTTTTGTAAATTAAATATAATTTTTATTAAAAAAAATATCTTGACCATAAAAATTTTAATTTCTTTAAAAATAATTTTCCATTATTTTTAGATATATTTTTTTTTACTACAACTATAAAATCCATCAAAAGAAAATTATATTGATATAAACGAAAAAACTCTCGTATTAATCTTTTTAAATAATTTCTCTGATAAGCTTTTCTTACATATTTTTTTGAAATAGAAATACCTAATCTAGGACGTTTTTGATTATTTAATTTTCCAAAAATTATTAATTCTTGAAAAGTTATTTTATAAGCATATCTAAAAACCATTTTATATTGTAATAAACTTAATAATCTTGAATGCTTATTATAAGAATATTTAATCACGATAATATAAAAAATTATTTTATTTAGAACGTACAGTTAAATGAAATCTATTTTTAGATCTTCTTCGAGATAAAATATAACGACCACTTTTAGTAGACATTCTAGATCTAAAACCATGCATTCGATTTCTTTTTAAAATTGAAGGTTGAAAAGTTCTTTTCATATTTTTTTTTAAACCTAAACAAAAATGAATTTAAATATTTATATATTTTAATTTTAATAAAAAATAAAATTAAAAACAATAAACTAAAAAAAAATTATATTTGATAAATTATAACATAAAGAAAATAAATTTATTTTTATATAAAACAAAAAATTAATAATATTTTTATTTATTTTTTTTATTATTTTGGAGTTTAAAAATGTTCGATTTAAAATGGCAAAAATGCTTAAATTATTTTAAAAAAAAACTTTCTAAATATGAATTTAGTATGTGGATTAGATCATTAAAACCTAAATTCAAAAAAAATAAATTAATTATATATACTCCTAACAAATTTATTTTAGATTGGGTGAAAGAAAATTATTTTAAAAAAATTCATTATTTAATAAATAATTTTAATAATTACCAAAAAATTCCAATTAAATTAATAATTAATAAAAAATTAAAAATTACTAAAAAATATACAAACTTTTATATAAATCAACATAATTTTCAAAAAAAAAATGTTTTAGAAATACACAAAAAAAAATTTAAAAATTTCATCTTATGTAAAAAAAACAAAATAGCATATAAATCTGCTTATAAAATAGCAAAATATCCAGGAAAAAAGTATAATCCATTATTTATATATGGAAAAACAGGATTAGGAAAAACTCATTTATTATATTCTATTAAAAATTTTATTTTAAAAAAAAATAAAAATTTAAAAGTAATTTATATAAATTCAGAAAATTTTGTACAAAAAATGGTTCAATCATTAAAAAATAATTCTATAGAAAAATTTAAAAAATATTATCGTTCTGCAAATATTTTATTAATTGATGACATTCAATTTTTTTCTAATAAAAAAAGATCACAAGAAGAACTATTTCATACATTTAATAATTTAATAGAACAAAACAAACAAATTGTTTTAACTTCAGATCGTTATCCTACAAAAATTCAAGGTATACAAAATAAATTAAAATCAAGATTAGATTGGGGATTGAGTATTTCTATAAAACCTCCAAAAAAAAATACTAGAATTAAAATTCTAATAAAAAAATCTTTTGAAAAAAATATTTATCTATCATATGAAGTAGCTAAATATATTGCTAAAAAATTAAAATCAAATATTCGAGAATTAGAAGGAGCAATAAATAAAATTCATGCAAATTTAATTCATAATTCTAATAAAAACATTAATATTGAATTTATTAATAAAATTTTCAAAGATTTATTTAATACTAAAAAAAAAAAAATTAATATAAAAAAAGTTCAAGAAATAGTTGCAAATTATTATAATGTAAAATTATCTGATATGTTATCTAAAAAAAGATCAAAATCAATTATTTTAGCGAGACAAATATCTATAAGTCTAATCAAAAAACTAACTAAACATAGTTTAAAAGAAATAGGAGAGTCATTTAATAAAAAAACACATACTACAGTATTATATTCATGTAAAAAAATCCACAAACTATTATATAATAATCTTGAAATTAAAAAAGATTATTTCTATTTACTAAAAAAATTGTCTTAATAAAATTATGAAATGTATTGTTGAAAAAAAAGATTTAACTAATCCTTTACAAAAAATTAATACTTTATTAATCAAAAATAATCCTAATGAAATTTTAGGAAACATTTTAATTGAAGTAAAAAAATCTTATATTCTATTAATTAGTACAAATACAGAAATTCAATTAATTTATAAAATTCCTAATAAATATCACTGTATTACTGGAAAAATTACAGTTTCTGGTAAAAAAATTTTAGATATATTTCGTGTCATATCTGAAAAATTTTTAATTTATATAAAAATTATCGATAAAAAACTTTATATATATTCTAAAAATAGTAAATTTTGTTTACTTACATTACCTGCAAAACAATTCCCTTATTTTAAAAAACAAAAATATAGTAAAAAATTTTATATAAAACAAAAAATTTTTAAAAATATGTTAGAATATACTTATTTTTCAATGTCTGTAAAAGATGTTCGATCATATTTAAACGGAATTTTTATAGAATTTACACAAAAATATATTCGCACAATTGCTACAAATGGACATAGAATTGCTATTTTTAAAAAAAAAATTAAAAAGAATCAATCTTTTCCAATTTTTAATATTATATTACCTAGAAAATCTGCTATAGAATTAAATAAATTATTAACTAAACAAGATATGTTAATAAAAGTTTTATTTAATCAAAATAGTATAAAAATTTACATTAATAATATTGTCTTTATTTCTAAATTAATAAATAATAATTTTCCAAATCTAAATCATATCTTATCAATAAAAAAAAAATATAAAATTCAAATAAAAAAAAAATTATTAAAAAAATCTTTATCTCATGTATTAATTTTAGTACATTCACAATTAAAAGGAATATGTTTAACATTTAAAAAAAATATTTGTAAAATTACTTCTGACAATCAAGAAGAACAAGCAAGATATAAATTCAAAATAAAATATAAATATACTAAAAAAATAAAAATATCTATTAATATAAATTATTTATTAGACGTTTTAAACGTTCTAAAATCTGATCTTATTGATTTAATTTTTGATAAAAAAATTCAATTTTTTGAAATTCAAACATCTAAAAAAAAAGAATTAAGATATATTATTTTACCCTTATACCTTTAATATCAATAAAATAAATTTTGTGAAATAAAATATTTATTTTATAAAAAAATTTTAAAAAAAAATTATAAAAGAGACAAAATGCCAAAAAATTATAACTCATCTAATATAAAAATATTAAAAGGTTTAGAAGCAGTTAAAAGACGTCCAGGAATGTATATAGGAGATACAGATGATGGAACAGGTTTACATCATATGGTTTTTGAAGTCGTAGATAATTCTATTGATGAAGCGCTTGCAGGATATTGTAACAAAATAATAGTTTCAATACATAAAGATCATTCAATATCAGTCAAAGACAATGGTAGAGGAATTCCAATTGATATTCATCCTGAAGAAAAAATTCCTGCTTCTGAAGTAATTATGACTATGTTACATGCTGGAGGAAAATTTGATGATTATTCATATAAAATTTCTGGAGGTTTACATGGAGTAGGTATATCTGTTGTAAATGCGTTATCTTCAAAATTAAAATTAACAATTTTTAGAAATAAAAAAATTTATCAACAATATTATTCTCATGGAAAAAAAATAAGTAAATTAAAAATTATTGGAATAAGTACATATACTGGAACAAAAATTAGATTTTGGCCTAACTATAAAATATTTAATAATATTCAAAAATTTGAACATTCTATTATCGCAAATAGATTAAAAGAATTATCATTTTTAAATCCAAAAATTTCTATTCATTTAAATAATAATATTAAAAAAATTAAAAAAATATATTATCATAATGGTGGAATAAAAGAATTTATAAAATATTTAAATAAAGATAAAAAATTTATACATTCAAATACTTTTTATTTTATATCAAAAAAAAAATCTGTCTTAATTGAAATTGCTATGAAATGGAACAATTCTTTTAAAGAAAAAATTTATTGTTATACTAATAATATTCCTCAAAAAGAAGGCGGAAGTCATTTATCAGGATTTAAATCTGCTTTAACAAGAACCATTAATAATTATATAGATAAAGAAAATTTTAATAAAAAAAAAAAAAATAATATTATTGGAGATGATGTTAGAGAAGGATTAATTGCTATTGTATCCGTAAAAATTAATGATCCTAAATTTTCTTCTCAAACAAAAGAAAAACTTGTATCTTCCGAAGTAAAACCTATTATTGAATCTCTAATACATGAATATTTAATAGATTTTTTATTAGAAAATCCAAACGATACTAAAATTATTATTAATAAAATTATCGAATCAGCAAAAACTAGAGAAGCTGCAAAAAAAGCTCGAGAAATTACAAAAAAAAAAAGCGCATTAGAGTTATCAGGATTACCTGGAAAACTTGCAGATTGTCAAGAAAAAAATCCAATTTTTTCAGAATTATATTTAGTAGAAGGAGATTCTGCAGGAGGATCAGCAAAACAAGGAAGAAACAGAAAAAATCAAGCTATATTACCATTAAAAGGAAAAATATTAAACGTAGAAAAATCTACTTTTGAAAAAATGCTTTCTTCACAAGAAGTTACTTCAATTATTACAGCATTAGGATGTGGAATTGGAAAAGATAATTATGATTTAAAAAAATTAAGATACCATAGTATAATTATTATGACTGATGCAGATATAGATGGTTCTCATATTAAAACATTATTATTAACTTTTTTTTATCGATATATGCCTGAAATAATTGAACAAGGATATGTTTATATTGCGCAACCTCCATTATATAAAATTAAAATAGGAAAAAAAGAAAAATATATTAAAAATTATGCTTCAATGAAAAAATACAAAATTAAAAAAGCACTTAAAGAAATCAAAATTACCAGTCAAATAAAAAAATTTAATCAATCTGATTTAAAAAAATTTAAAAAAATTATTAAAAAATATATTAAAATTAAAAATATTATTAAAAAAGAATATTCTAAAAAATTTCAAAAAATCTTAAAAACATTTATTAATCAAAAAATTATAAAAAATTTTACAAATCAAAAAAATATTCATCTTTGGGCAGAAAGAATTATTTTTGAATTAAATAAAAAAACACAAGATAATAAAACATATTCATACAAAATAAAAAAAAATATTAACAAAAAATATTATGATTTATATATATATATAAAAATATATGGAAATATAAAAAAATATAAATTTACATATGAATTTCTACAAAATCAAATTTATAAAAAAATACTTATTATACAAAATATATTAAAATATTTTATTAAAAATAAAACATATATTTTAAAAAAAAATAAACAAATAATCTTAAAAAATTTAGAAGATTGTCTTAAATGGATTATGAATCAATTTAATAAAAAATTTCTCATTCAACGTTATAAAGGACTGGGAGAAATGAATCCATCACAATTATGGTATACAACTATGAATCCAAAAACACGTAGAATGATTCAAGTTAAAATTAAAGACGCGTTTTATGCTAATCAATTATTTAAAATTCTTATGGGAGATTTAGTAGAACCTAGAAAAAAATTTATTCAAAAAAATGCATTAAAAGCAGAAAACATAGATTTTTAAATAATTGTTTTAGATAAATAATTATATATCTTAAAATATTAGCGGCAGGATAAAAAATTATATATACCGCCGCTAAATAAAAAAAATAACATTATTTATTTTGTATTTTTTGAACTTTAGTAATACAATTTAATTTATCTAAAATTATAAAATATTTTTTCTTAATTATATTTAAAGATCGAATATTCTTAAAATTTTTATACTTATTTTCTATTTTATTTTTTTGATCAATTAATATAGATTTATCTAAATATTTTACATTAATAGCGTGATTCGTTAATATATTAATTACATTTTTTTGAATTTCTAAAATACCTTTTAAAATAAAAAAATACTCTGTTTTTTTATTTTTTTTTTTTATAATAATTAAACCAGATTTTAAAAAAGTTAATAATGAAATATGATTTCTGAAAATACTAAAATAACCTTTTTCACCTGGAACAGAAACAGATTTAATTTTTTTAGAAAAAAGTTTTTTTTTTAAACTCAAAATATTTAAATTTAAAGACATAATTTAAATCCTAAATTATTACTTTAATTAAACTTTATTATGTTGAAATTTTTTAATAGCCTCTTCAATTGATCCAATCATATAAAAAAATTTTTCAGGGATATGATCGTACAGACCATCTAAAATACCTTTAAAACCTATAATAGTATTCTTTAAAGTAACATATTTTCCAGAAAATCCAGTAAAAACTTCTGCAACAAAAAAAGGTTGTGATAAAAATTTTTGTATTTTACGTGCTCTTGAAACAAGTAACTTATCAGTTTCAGATAATTCATCCATTCCAAGAATTGATATAATATCTTTTAATTCTTCATATTTTTGTAATATCTGTTGAACTCTTCTAGAAGTATTATAATGTTCATTTCCTACTGTATCAGGATTTAAATGATTGCTAGTAGAATTTAAAGGATCAATAGCAGGATATATTCCTAAAGAAGAAATTTTACGACTTAAAGTAATAGTTGAATCTAAATGTGCAAAAGTAGCTACAGGAGCAGGATCAGTTAAATCATCTGCAGGAACATATACTGCTTGTATAGAAGTAATAGATCCAGTTTTAGTAGATGTAATACGTTCTTGTAAAATTCCCATTTCTTCTGATAAAGTTGGTTGATATCCTACAGCTGAAGGAATTCTTCCTAATAAAGATGATACTTCTGTTCCAGCTAATATGTATCTGTATATATTATCAATAAATAAAAGAACATTTTTTCCTTCATCACGAAATTTTTCAGCTAAAGTTAATCCTGTAAAAGCAACTCTAAATCTATTACCAGGTGATTCATTCATTTGTCCATATACTAAAGATACCTTATTAATAACATTCGAATCTTTCATTTCATTATAAAAATCATTTCCTTCTCTAACTCTTTCACCTACTCCTGTAAAAACAGAATAACCATTATGTTCAATCGCTATATTTCTTATTAATTCCATCATATTTACTGTTTTACCAACTCCTGCACCACCAAATAAACCTATTTTTCCACCTTTAGAAAAAGGACAAAGTAAATCAATAACTTTAATCCCTGTTTCTAAAATTTCATGAGTATTTAGTTGTTCTTCAAATAATGGAGGCTTTCGATAAATTTCAGAATACTCAGCTTTAGAAAGATTGTTTTGATCAAAAATAGGTCCTTTATTGTCTATAGGATCACCCAAAACATTAATAATTCTTCCTAAAGTAAATTTTCCTACTGGAACTTTAATAGAATGCTTTAAATCACGTACTAATAAACCTCTTTTTATTCCATCTGAAGATCCCATAGAAAGAGTTCTAACAACTTTAGAACCTATATGTTGTTGAACTTCTAAAACTAATTTTTTTTTTTTATCTTGTACCTCTAAAATATGATTAATTTTAGGTAAATTCCCTAAAGAAAATTTTACATCTATAACTGGTCCTATAATTTGTATAATTTTTCCCAAAGACATGTATTTTCTTCAACCTCAATATAATTTTTTAATCCATTAAAACTTCTGACGCTCCTGAAATAATTTCAGTTAATTCCTGAGTAATACTATCTTGACGTAATTTATTATAAAATAAATTTAATTCTTGAATTAAATTAGAACTATTTTCTGTAGCATTTTTCATAGAAATGACACGAGAAGAATATTCAGAAAATAAATTTTCTAAAACACTATAATAAATTTTAATATTAAAAAATTGATTAAATAAATTTTTTAATAATAAATTAATATTAGATTCATACACATAATCCCAAGAATTTTGATTAATTTTATTATTATTATTATTTTTCAAAGAAACTGGAAATAATGTTTTTATAACAGATGTATAATTACTTTTATTTCGAATTTGATTAAAAGCAATTAAAATTTTATCAAATTTATTAAGTTTATAATCAGAAAATAAAGTTTTAAACGTTTTAGTTGAATTTAAATAATTTAATTTTTTAAAAAAATTATTATCATATATTTTAATATTATTTTGAAATTGATTAAAAAAATTTATTTCTTTTTTACCTAGTATAATTAATTTATAAATAATTTTTTTTGAAGATAAATTTTTTAAATATGGAATAACTTTTTTAAACAAATTATTATTTAATCCACCACATAATCCTTTGCTTGTTAAAACTATAATAAAAGCTATTCTTGTAACTTTTTTTGAAGATATAAATATATTTGTTTCTTTTTTAGATTTCATTAAATAAATTAATTTTTTAATAATTTCTGTAAGCGTATGAAAATAATCAAACATATTATTTATTTTATTTTTTATTTTTTTCATTTTAATAATTGAAATCATTTCCATAACTTTAGTAATTTTTTTTGTATTTGTAATACTATAAATTTTTTTTTGTATTTCTTTTTTATTAAGCATAATATATATAACCTATGTAAAAAATCTTATAAATCACATTTTTTATCACCTTGAAATATTTTATTTTTAAATTCTTGAATAATCTTATAAAACTTTTTCTTAATTTTTAAAGTATATATTTTTTTTTTATGGATATTTTTTAATAATGAACTAAAATTCTTACGAATATAAAATAACAAACTATCTTTAAATAAAGATATATTTTTTAATTTAATATCATTTAATAAATTCTTTTCAATAGAAAATAATAATAATGCTTGTTCTCCTATAGATAAAGGTTGATATTGATTTTGTTTTAATAATTCAACAATTTTTTTTCCTATAATTAATTGATTTTTTGTAAATACGTCTAAATCTGAAGAAAATTGAGAAAAAGATTCTAATTCTTCATACTGTGCTAAAGTTGTTCGAATACCACGAGATAATTTTTTAATAATTTGAGTTTGAGCTGAACTTCCTACACGAGAAACAGAAATACCGGAATTTACAGCAGGACGAATACCTGAATAAAATAAATTAGATTCTAAAAATATTTGACCATCTGTAATAGAAATAATATTTGTAGGAACAAAAGAAGATACATCTCCTGATTGAGTTTCTACAATAGGTAAAGCAGTTAAAGAACCAGTTTGATTACCCATAATATTATTAGTAAAATTTTGAATATATTTTGTATTAACTTTTGAAGAACGTTCTAATAATCTTGAATGTAAATAAAATATATCTCCAGGAAAAGCTTCTCTACCAGGAGGTCTCTTTAATAATAAAGAAATTTGTCTATATGATATCGCATGTTTGGATAAATCATCATAAATAATTAAAGCATCTTCTCCTTTATTACGAAAATATTCACCCATAGAACAACCAGAATATGGAGATAAATATTGCAAAGCAGCACAATCAGAAGCAGAAGCAACTACAATAATTGTATTTTTCAAAACGTCATACTCATTTAAAATTTTCACTATATTTAAAATAGTAGACATTTTTTGTCCAATAGCAACATATATTGATTTTATTCCAGAATTTTTTTGATTAATAATAGTATCAATAGCAAGAGATGTTTTTCCTGTTTTTCGATCACCAATAATTAATTCTCTTTGTCCTCTACCAATTGGTATCATAGAATCAATAGATAAATAACCAGTTTGAATAGATTCATTAATGATTTCTCTATCAATAACTTTAGGAGCTTCATTTTCTATAGGTAAATACCCATCATTTTTAATTAATTCTTTTCCATCAATAGGTACTCCAAGAGAATTCACTACACGACCTAAAAAATTATCTCCTACTGGAACTTCTAAAATACGACCAGTACATCTAACTTTCATACCTTCATAAATATTTCGAAAAGATCCAAGTACAACCGCTCCAACAATGTCTTTTTCTAAGTTTAAAGCAATAGCATATTTATTTTTAGATAAAGATAACATTTCTCCTTGCATAGCATTACATAACCCATAAATTCTAATTATCCCATCTATAACAGAAATTATTTCTCCTTCATTATAAAATTTTTTTTGAATTTTAAATTCTGTAATTCTTTTTTCAATTATTTTAGTAATTTCTAAAGAATTGATTTGCATAATTCATTCTCTTATGTTTGTAAAAAATTTTCTAAATATGTTAAAGTATTTTTAATAGATAAATCAATTAAAAAATTATCAATAAGTATTACAAATCCACCAATTAAATTTTGATCTATAACAAAATTAAATTTAATTTTTGAAAGTAAAATTTTTTTTAAAACTAATTTAATTTGATTTTTTTGTATATCATTTATTCTCTTTGATAATTTAATAATAACGTATATAATTTTATTATGTTTTCTTAATATTAAATTATATTCTATATAAATTTTTTTTAATAAAAATAATCTTTTATTTTTAATTAATATTTTTAAAAAATTTTTTTCATAAATTGTCATATTAAAATCATATAATAAAAACATAAAAATTTTATATAAACTTTTAGAATCAGAATATTTAGAAAAAATTTTTTTTATTTTTTTATGTTGAACAAGATAAGACATTAATAATAATATTTTTTTTATACGATTAATTTGATTGTATTTTAACGCTATATTAAAAATAGATTTAGCATAAATATACGCTAATTTTTTATACAAAATCATATTTTAAAACCTTTAAAATCAGAAGATAAATCTTTAATTAATTTATTTGTATATTTTTCTGTAATTTTTTCTTGTATGATTTTTTTTGCAATTTGAATAGCTAATAAAACAGAATATTTTCGTAAATGTTTCTTAGCTTTATTTTTCTCTAAAAAAATTTCAGTTTGAGCTTGTTGTAAAATTTTATTTTTTTCAAGTAAAGCTTGTTGCACAGATTTTTTTATAATAATATCTTTTTCAGTTTCTGCTTGACGAATAATATCAATAGAGCGTCTTTTAAAATCAAGAATTTTTTTTGAAATTTTAGATTTGATTTTAATATATTTTTTCTGTTCTTGATTTGCTAAAAAAATTGCTTTGCGTATATTTTTTTGTCTTTTTTTTATAACATGAATGATATTAGGCCAAATAAATTTCATACAAAAAAATACAAAAAAAATAAAAGAGATTGATTGTCCAAAAATAGTTGCATTTATATTCATAAAATTTATTTTCCATTAAATAAAATTTAATTTTTTTTTAATAATATTTTATTTAAAATTAAAATCTTTATATAAATTTCTATCAAAAAAAAAAGTAAATAAATAAATTATTCAAATGAATTTCATTAAGAAATTCCAAAAATCATATATAAACCTAAACCTACAGTGATCATTGGAATAGCATCTACTAAACCCATTACAATAAAAAATTGAGATCTTAAAAGAGGAATAGAATCAGGTTGTCTTGCAGCACCTTCTAAAAATTTTCCTCCCAAAAGACCAATACCTATTGCAGCACCAATTGATCCTAAACCAATCATAATTGCTGCTGATAAATATATAAATTTCATATCAATATTATGCATTGTAATCTCCAAATTTTTTAAAAATATAATTTAAGATATTTATGTTTTTTTATCTGTCATAGAAAGATAAACAATAGTTAAAACCATAAATATAAAAGACTGTAAAAAAATTATTAAAATATGAAAAATAGCCCATGGTACACTTAATATCCATTGTAACCACCAAGGTAATAATGCTGAAATTAATATAAAAATCATTTCTCCTGCATATATATTTCCAAATAACCTTAAACCCAAAGAAATAGGTTTAGAAAGAAGAGAAATAAATTCTAAAAAAAAATTTAAAAAAACAAAACAAAAATGATTAAAAGGATGAAAAAATAAACTTTTTAAAAAATTATTTAAACCTTGATACAAAATACTATAATAAATAATCAAAAAAAATACACTAAAAGATATAGAAAAAACAACATTAATATCTGTTGAAGGAACAAATCTAATATTAGAAATATTTAAAAAATATTGACAAAAAAAAGGTATGAAATCTATAGGTAATAGATCCATAAAATTCATTAAAAATATCCAAATAAAAATTGTTAACGATAAAGGAGCAATTAAATAATTTCTGTTATGAGGATATAAATCCTTAATATTTTTATAAACAAAATCAACAGAAATTTCAACAATAGATTGTAATTTTCCAGGAACTTCAAGATTTAAATTTTGAGAAATATAATAAAAAAAAAATAAAAAAATAAAACCCAAAAAAAATGAAAAAAAAATAGAATCAAGATTTAAAATAAAAAAACTAGTGCTATTTTGTTCTAAATTTAAAATCTTAAAAGTTTTTAAATCTAATTGAAAATTTTTTAAATGATGATGAATATATTCTTTTGTATGAAATGTAATTCTAGAAAACATTATAATTCTAACCTTTCTATAATTCAAAAATAAATTTAAAAATAAAAAAAATTAAAATCTTAATAAAGAATTTTAATATAAAATATATATAAAATTTATTATATAAATTTTATAACATTTAATTTATTAATTTTAATTTCATAATTAAAAATATTTTTTTTTTAATAATATTATTTAAATATATATCATATAATATTTTTTTTATAAATAAATTATTTATTATATACTTTTTTTTTTAAGATATATCAGTAATATTGATATTGCGGCAGGAGTAATACCAGAAATTCTAGATGCTTGTCCTATGGAAGATGGTTTATAAAAATTTAATATATTAGTTACTTCATTTGATAAACCTTTAATTTTTTTATAATTAATCTTAGAAGATAAAAATAAATTCTCATATTTAATATACTTTTTAATTTCTTTATTTTGTCTATGAATATAACCTTTATATTTTAATTGAATTTCGATCTGTTTTAAGGACTCTAAATCATATAAAATATTAGATTTATAAATCTTTAATTGAATTAATTTTTCAATAGTAACTTCTGGTCTTTTTAAAATATCACTTAAACATATTTTAGAAGATAATGTAGAAATTGAAAAAAATTTTTTAATTTTTTTAGAAATAGAAGTATAAGGTTTAATTTGAATAGAATGAATATATTTTTTTTCATTTTTAATATTATTAAGTTTTTCATTATAACGAATCCATCTAAATTTATCAACTAAACCTAAATTTCTTCCAATTTTAGTTAATCTAAGATCAGCATTATCTTCACGAAGAAATAATCTATGCTCTGCTCTTGAAGTAAAAATTCTATAAGGTTCTTTAGTGCCTTTAGTACACAAATCATCAATTAAAACACCAATATAAGCTTGATCTCTTCTAGGATACCAAAAAGGTTTATTAAGCGCATATGAAGCAGCATTAATTCCTGCTATTAATCCTTGCGCTGCAGCTTCTTCATAACCTGTAGTTCCATTAATTTGCCCTGCTAAAAAAAAACCTGAAAAAAATTTAGATTCTAAAGTTAAATATAAATCTTGAGGATTTAAATAATCATATTCTACTGCATATCCAGGTTTTAATATTTTAGCATTTTCTAATCCTAAAATTGTTCTAATAAATTTTTTTTGAATAGAAAAAGGTAAACTAGTAGAAATTCCATTTGGATATATTATATTACTTTCTAGACCTTCTGGTTCTAAAAAAATCTGATGTCTAGATCGATTAGAAAATCTCGAAATTTTATCTTCAATAGAAGGACAATAACGTGGACCAATACCTGAAATTTTTCCTGAATAAACTGCACTTAAATGAATATTTTCTTGAATAATTTGATGTGTTTTAAAATTAGTATATGTAATATAACAAGGTACTTGATTTAAAATATTATTATTTTTCTTTAAAAAAGAAAAAAAAGGAATAGGAAAATCTCCAAATTGTTTTTCTAAAATATCTGTTGTAATACTTTTTTTATCTAATCTAGGTGGAGTACCTGTTTTTAAACGATTTATACGAAAAGGTAAATTTTTTAAATTCTTTGAAAGTAAAATAGAAGATTTATCATTTATTCTACCTCCAGAAAAATGATGTTTTCCAATATGTATTTTTCCATTTAAAAAAGTACCTGTAGTTAAAATAATTGATTTAGAAAAAATTTCTATATAATCAGATGTGATTATACCAATAATTTTATCTTTTTTTAAAATAAAATTAATAACTTCTTTTTCCAGAATTAATAAATTCTTTTGAGAAAATAAAACTTTTTTAACAACTTTTGAATAAATATTGCGATCAATTTGTGCTCGAGTGGAACGTACAGCTGGACCTTTTCTTGAATTCAAAATTCTAAATTGAATACCTGCTTGATCAGCAAAAATACCTATAAAACCACCTAAAGCATCAATTTCTTTTACTAAATGACTTTTTCCAATTCCTCCAATAGCAGGATTACAAGATAAACATCCTAAATTTTTAATATTCTGTGTCAAAAGAAGAGTTTTACAACCTAATCTTGAAGATGCTAAACACGCTTCAATTCCAGCATGTCCTCCTCCGACTACAATCACATCATAAAAATTTTTATATATATTATGCAAATTATTTTTTCCTATATACGAAAATAGATTAAAAAATTATTAAATATATAAAATATATTTAAACAAATTTTAATATACCATATAAAATTTATATATTTAAAAACATTTATTTTAAAAAAAAAATTAAAATTAATTTAAAATATATAAATCAATACATATAATAAACTATTTTTACATATTAATAATTTTATATGATTTAAAAAAATTTTTAAATATTTAAATAAAATTATAGCTTAAATCAAAATTTTATATTTTTTTTTAAAATATATTAATTCTTTTTATATCTAAAAATTTTATATCATTAAAATAATTATTATATTTTTATTCTCTTATCTATTTAAACATAATAAATAAGAATAAATTAATTAAAGACAATAAATAAATTAAATAAAAATAAAAAGAATACAAACAAAAAGAAAAAAAAAATATAAATAAATATATAAATTATTATTATTTTTCAAAAAAATGTTTAAAATTTATTTTTTAATCAATGTATAAAACATTTTTTTAATAATTTTTTATGTAAATAATATGTTTATAAGTTGTTTAAAAATATATTTTTTTCATAAAACTATTGATTTCATTTGAAAAACTTATATATTGGTATATATTATTTAATAATTTTTAAAAGGTATAAATTTTTTTATGGATTTAAAAAAAAATAAAATTTTTGTTTATTTTTTTGTTATAATTTTATTTATCTCAAGTATTTTTTATTTTAAAAATAATTCTATTATTCAGAAGTATATTAATAAACTAGATTTTATAAATTATAAAAAAGCTATAGATTATTTAGGAAAAAAATATTCAAAAATATTTTCTCAACATAATATTCATAATTCTTATGGACATTTAAATTCATATAAATTAATGGATAAAAATTTAAATAAACAAGAAATTTCTTTTATTACACATAATTATCAAAATTATTTTTCTGATATTAAAGATAGTAATATAAAAAATACATTATCTTGGAAAATTTTTAATATACAATCTCAATTAAAAAATTCAGAATTTTCTTTACAAACATTAAATTATTTAAATGAATATCCATGGAATAATATTTCTAAATTATTTAAAAATAATTTAGATAGTGCAATAAATCAACAAAATAAATTCAATTTTTTATGTTTAAATAATAATATTTCATTTGATTAGTTTTTTAAGATTAAGTAATTATTTTTAAAAATTTTGATTTTATAAATTAGGTATTAATAGAGAAATGAATTTTAAAATAGCTCTTATTGGAAATAAAAATGTAGGCAAATCTACAATATTTAATAATTTAACAAAAACTAAACAATCTTTAGTATTAAAAAAATATAAGAATTTATCTAGAGATCGACAAACTGGATTATTTATATTAAAAAAAAAAATAATTAAATTAATAGATACAGCAAGTTTTTTTCCATCAAAAAAAGATATTTTAAAAAAAGAAATATTTATACAAAATAATTTAGCTATATCTGAATCTGATATAATATTTTTTATAGTTAATGCAGAATCTGGATTAACATATTCAGATTTAGAAATATCTAAAAAATTAAGAAAATATGAAAAACCAGTTTTTTTAATTATAAATAAAATAGATCAATTAAAAAACCTTGATTATATAAATGATTTTTATAAATTAGGATTTCAAGAAATATTTAAAATTTCAGCTTTAAGTAAAAAAAGTTTAAAAAAATTCAAAAAAAATATTTTGTTTGTTTTTAAAAATAATCAATCTTTAAAAAATAAACTAAAATTATTTCAAAAAATTTTTTTATTAAAAAATATTAATTTTACAATTAAAGTTTC
This sequence comes from Buchnera aphidicola (Chaitophorus viminalis), assembly GCF_026122795.1. Classification (GTDB taxonomy): domain Bacteria; phylum Pseudomonadota; class Gammaproteobacteria; order Enterobacterales; family Enterobacteriaceae; genus Buchnera_J; species Buchnera_J aphidicola_BK. The sequence goes on from NZ_JAIWQV010000001.1 coordinate 62,592, forward strand.
TGTTATAGGTAAACCAAATGCAGGAAAATCTACTTTAATTAATAGGTTAATAAAAAAAAATGATAGAATTATTACTTCTAAAATTTCTGGAACAACAAGAAATACAGTTCTAGTATCTACAATTTTTAAAAATATAAAATATATTTTTCTTGATACTGCTGGTATAAGAAGAAAATCTAAAATAAATAGTGATTTAGAAAATATATTTGTCAAAAAATCTATTTCTGCTGTTAAAAATTCAGATTTATCAATATTAGTTATTGATGTCAAAGAAAAAATTATTTCTAATCAAGATATTAATTTATCGAATTTAATTTATAAATCTAGATCATCTATGATTATTTTGTTAAATAAATGGGATTTATTAAATAAACAAGATCGAATATTTTTTAAAAAAAAATTTTTATTTCGTTTTCGCTTTATTAAGAATATAAAGTTTTATTATATTTCTGCAATTTTTACAAAAAATATTCGAAATTTAATTTTAAAATCTATAAAAAAAATATATTTTTTACAAAATAAAAAACATAGTAGTACATTTTTAACAAAAATTTTATACAAAGCAGTGAAGAATCAAAAACCTTTATCAAGAAATAGTTATATTCGTACGAAATTAAAGTATGCTCATTCTGGTGGAATAAATCCACCAATTATTATTATACATGGAAATAGAGTAAATAATTTATCTACATCATATAAAAAATATTTAAATAATTTTTTTAAATCTTCTTTAAATTTATTTGGAATTCCTTTAACTTTAGAATTCAAAAATAGTCGAAATCCTTATGTTTAAAAAATATTTTATAATTAAATTTCATGAAAAAATTTATAAAATTAATTATAGTTTGTAGTATATTTAGGAATTTTAACTTCAATATTTGATTTCCCTAATTTTGCTTGACATGACAATCTACTATTTTCAGTTAAATTCCATGCTTTATCTAAAACATCTTCTTCTTTTTCTGTAATTTGAGATAATGTAGTAAAACCTTTTTTTATTATACAATGACATGTACTACAAGAGCATGATTTTTCACAAGCATGTTCAATTTTTATTTTATTTCTTAAAGCAACATCTAAAATAGATTCTCCTTCTTTCCCAAAAAAAGAACCTCCATGGGGTAATAATTTTTTATGTGGTAAAAATTTTATTTTAGGCATTCTATCTACTCTTAATGAAATTAATTTTAAAAATTTTATAATGATTTTATTTTTCTAATTTTTTTTTTAAAATTATATAAAAATAATATTTTTTGAAATATAATAAAAGATTTTTTCCAAGATTTATTTTTAAATTTTTCTAAAATTTTTTTAATATATTTTTTTAATAATTGATTAATTTTTTTATAAAATAAATTAATTTGATTTATATTATTTTTTTTGGTTTTTATTTGATTTAATATTTTATAATATTTGAATTGTTTATTTAAAAAATTTTGATTTAAATTAATATTTATTGTTAATAATTTTAAATCGAATCCATTTAATTTTAAAATATATTGCATACGTTTTATTGGATTTTTTAAAATTTTATAACCTTTATTAATATAAATAGATTTTTTTAATGCTTTTTTTTTTTTTTTATAGAACAATTAACAAAAAAGTCAGGATGATATTTCTTCTGTAAAGAATAATATTTTTTAGATAAATCTTTTACTTTAATATTGAATTTTTGTGGTAATTTAAAATAACTAAAATAATTCATATTTTCTCTTTTTTTATTTTAATTTTATAAATTGAGTTTTATTCATAAAGAAGTTATTAAGATTGTATAAATTTTAATTTTTATTTAATTTTATTTTTATTTTTATAATCTTGAATTGCAGCTTTAATAGCACTTTCAGCTAAAATAGAGCAATGTATTTTAACTGGTGGTAAACTCAATTTTTTTGCTATAGATTTATTTTTTATTTGACTTGCAGAATTTATAGATTTTCCTTTAATCCATTCTGTGATTAAAGAACTAGATGCAATAGCAGAACCACACCCATACGTTTTAAAACGTACATCTTCAATAATTCCTTTTTTATTAACTTTAATTTCTAATTTCATCACATCTCCACATGCTGGAGCTCCAACTAAACCACTTCCTATTTTTTTACTTTTTTTATTAGAAAAAGATCCTACGTTTCTAGGATTTTCATAATGATCTAAAACTTCTTTACTATATGCCATTTAATTCATCCTTTTTAAAGTTTAATATAAAATTAAGTATTCCAATTCACTTTATCTAAATCAATACCATTTTGATACATTTCCCATAAAGGAGATAAATTACGTAGTTTTTTTACAGATTTTTTCACTAATTTAATAGTAAATTTAATATCTTGTAATGTTGTAAAACGACCTATAGAAAACCTTATAGAACTATGTGCTAATTCATCTTTTAATCCAAGTGATTTTAATACATATGATGGTTCTAAACTAGCTGAAGTACAAGCTGATCCAGATGAAATTCCAATTTCTTTTAAAGACATAATTAGAGATTCTCCTTCAATATATTTAAAACTAATATTTAATATATAAGGAGTTCCTTTTTTTAAATTTAAATTACTATTTAAATGAATCTCTTTAATTTTTGATAAACCATTCCATAAAATATCTCTTAATTGTTTGATTTTCAAATAATCTTTTTTAATTTTTTTTCTAGCCAGTTTACATGCTTGACTCATACCTACAATTTGATGTACTGCTAAAGTTCCAGATCTCATACCTCTTTCGTGTCCTCCACCATGTATTTGTGGATAAATTCTAACTCTAGGTTTTCTTTTTACATATAATACTCCTATACCTTTAGGTCCATAAATTTTATGTGCAGAAAAAGATAATAAATTAATTTGTGTTTGTTTTAAATTTAAAGGTATTTTTCCTACACTTTGAGTAGCATCTACATGAAAGAAAATATTATTTAAAAGACAAATTTTAGATATTTTTTTTATATTTTGTATAGCTCCAGTTTCATTATTTACATGCATAATTGAAATTAAAATGGTTTTTTTTGATATTTTTTTTTGTAGTTCTTCTAAATTAATTAGCCCATTTTTTTTTGGTTTTAAATATGTAATTTTAAAATTTTTACTTTCTAAATATCGACATGTATCTAAAACAGATTTGTGTTCTGTTTGACTAGTAATAATATGATTTCCTTTTTTTTTATAAAAATCAGTAATACCTTTTATAGCTAAATTGTTTGATTCTGTAGCTCCTGAAGTAAAAATAATTTCTCGAGGATCTGCATGAATTAATTTAGAAATCTCAAATCTAGCAATATTTACAGCTTCTTCAGCAGACCATCCAAATTTATGTGATCTGGATGCAGAATTTCCAAATATTCCATCTATAGTTAAATATTTTATCATTTTTTTTGCAACTATAGGATCTACTGGCGTAGTAGAAGCATAATCTAAATAAATTGGAATTTTCATTTTTTTTGTATACTCTTAAAGAACTTTTTGATTATATTAGATTGATAATTATATGAATATATTTGTATATAATTAAAAAAAATTTTTATCTTTAATATATTATACATTATAGCAAATTAAATATTGAGTATTTTATAGAATTTTAAATAGATTCAATAAAATTAATTTTAGTAAAATAATTATTCTTGATTTTTTTATTAAATTGTATTATATAAAATATTGTTTTTATTTTTTTTTATAAGGGTGTAGTTCAATTGGCAGAGCATCGGTCTCCAAAACCGACTGTTGGGGGTTCAAATCCCTCCACCCTTGTATAAAAATATTATCATAAAAAATTAAATTTAAATATTTTAAAGTAAATATTTAAGAAAATTTTTAGATAAAAGTATTTTATATATATTTATTATATTTCTTATAAAAAATTCTATTTATATAACAAAAATGTATAAAAATTTTTTAAAAATTTTTATATTTGTAAATGATGTTTGTTTATAAAAATTTAAAAAAAATATTTTATTAAATATTTTTATGGAATAAAAATTATGCCTGAATATCGTTCTAAAAAAAGTACTCATGGAAGAAATATGTCTGGAGCCAGAGCTTTATGGAGAGCTACTGGAATGACTGATCAAGATTTTGGAAAACCAATTATTGCTATAGTAAATTCTTTTACTGAATTTGTTCCAGGTCATATTCATCTTAGAGAAGTTGCACGTCTAATTTCAAAAGAAATATATAATTCAGGTGGTATTCCGAGAGAATTTAATACTATTGCTATTGATGATGGTATTGCAATGGGTCATTCAGGAATGTTATATTCATTACCTTCGCGTGATTTAATTGCAGATTCAATAGAATATATGATTAATGCGCATTGCGTAGATGCTATGATTTGTATTTCAAATTGTGATAAAATTACTCCTGGTATGTTAATGAGTGCTTTAAGATTAAATATTCCTACAGTTTTTGTCTCTGGTGGACCAATGGAAGCAGGTAAAAAACTTAATACTCAGAATAATATATTAAATAATTTTAAATTAGATTTAGTAGATGCTATAATGAGTAGTGCAAATCCAAGTTTTTCTGATTTAGAAGTAGATCAAATTGAAAAATCAGCTTGTCCTACATGTGGTTCTTGTTCAGGAATGTTTACCGCTAATTCTATGAATTGTTTAATAGAAGCATTAGGTTTAGCTCTTCCAGGAAACGGTACTTTATTGGCTACACATATTGATAGAAAAAAATTATTTTTAAAAGGATCTAGATTAATTGTTAAAATTACTCAAGATTATTATAAAAATAATAATCAAGAATATTTACCTCGTTCAATAGCTAATAAAAATTCTTTTTTAAATGCGATGTCATTAGATATAGCTATGGGTGGGTCTACAAATACTGTTTTACACTTATTAGCTGCAGCATATGAAGGAAAAGTAAATTTTACAATTAAAGATATTAATTTTTTATCTAAAAAAATACCACATATATGTAAAGTTTCTCCAAGTACATCTTTATATCATATGGAGGATGTACATAGAGCTGGAGGAATTATATCTATTTTATCTGAATTAAATAAAAATAAATTAATTAATTCAAAAGTTAAAAATATACTTGGGTTAACTTTAGATCAAACATGTAAAAAATATGATGTTTTATTAACAAAAGATAAAAAAATAAAAAAATTTTTTTTAGCAGGACCGTTAGGACGTAGAACAAAAAAAGCTTTTTCTCAATCATTTAGATGGAATAAATTAGATTTAAATAGAAAAACAGGATGTATTCGATCTATAAAAAATTCTTATAGTAAAGATGGAGGTTTGGCAGTTTTATATGGAAATCTTGCATTAGATGGATGTATTGTGAAAACTGCTAGTGTTGATGAAAAATTAAAAATATTTACAGGACCTGCTAAAGTTTATGAATCACAAGAAGATGCATCTTTTGCTATATTAAATAAAAAGATTTGTATTGGAGATGTCATTGTTATTAGATATGAAGGACCTAAAGGTGGTCCTGGAATGCAAGAAATGTTATATCCTACAACATATTTAAAATCAATGGGTTTAGATAAATCGTGTGCATTAATAACAGATGGAAGATTTTCAGGAGGAACTTCTGGTTTATCTATAGGTCATATTTCTCCAGAAGCTGCAAATAAAGGATTAATTTCTATAGTAAAAGACGGTGATTTAATAGAAATAAATATTTTAGAACGTAGTTTAAAGTTATTAATCTCTCAAAAAGAAATTACTCAAAGATTCATTTCAGAAAATAAAAGAAATAAACCATTTACTCCTATCAATCGAAAACGTTTAGTATCTTCTTCTTTAAAATTTTATTCTTTCTTTGCAACAAGTGCAGACAAAGGAGCAGTGAAAGATAAAATGAAATTAAAAAATTTTTAAATAAATATCATTTTATAAATTTATTTGAATAAATATTATTTTCCTGAAAAAATATAATATTTTATCAATAATGGAGTTATTTAAACATGTTGAATTATTTTAATACATTAAATTTTCGTCAAAAAATTCAAGAATTAAGTCAATGTGAAATTATTCATAAAGAAAATTTTTTAAATGGATTAAATATTTTAAAAAATAAAAAAATTGTAATTATAGGATGTGGTTCTCAAGGTTTAAATCAAGGTTTAAATATGAGAGATTCTGGTTTAGATGTTTCTTATGCATTAAGAAAAAAAAGTATATTAAATCAAAATAAATCTTGGTTAAGAGCTACTAAAAATAATTTTTGTGTAGATACATATGAATCTCTCATTCCTAAAGCAGATTTAGTGATTAATTTAACTCCAGATAAACAACATGAAATTGTAATAAAAAAATTGCAGTTATTAATGAAAAAAAATTCTATATTAGGTTATTCTCATGGTTTTAATATTGTAGAAATGGGAACTATTATTAGAAAAGATATTACAGTAATTATGGTTGCTCCAAAATGTCCTGGAACAGAAGTACGTGAAGAATATAAAAGAGGATTTGGAGTGCCTGCATTAATTGCAGTACATAAAAAAAATAATATTTTAAAGAAAGGTTTAGATTATGCTAAAGCATGGGCTTTTTCAATAGGATCGCATAAAGCTGGTGTGTTATATTCATCTTTTTCAGCTGAAGTTAAATCTGATTTAATGGGTGAACAAACCATATTATGTGGTTTATTACAAACTGGATCTATAGTTTTATATGAATATTTAGTAAATGAAGGTCATGATGCAGGATATTCTGGAAAATTAATTCAAAATGGATGGGAAGTAATTACAGAATCTCTCAAACATGGTGGTATTACTTTAATGATGAGTAGATTATCTAATCCATCTAAAATAAGAGCATATTATTTAGCACAGAGTTTAAAAAATATTTTTAGATCTTTATTTAAACAACATATGGATGATATTTTTTCAGGAAAATTTTCTTTAAATATGATTAAAGATTGGAAAAATAATGATAAGAAATTATTAAATTGGAGAAAAGAAACTCAAAAATCTATGTTTGAAAATTCTCCAAATTATTTAGACAATATTTTAGAAGAAGAATATTTTGCACATGGATTATTTATGGTAGCTTTATTAAAAGCAGGAGTTGAATTAGCTTTTGAAACTATGTTGAGTGCAGGTATTCGTGAAGAATCTGCATATTATGAATCTTTACATGAATTACCTTTAATTGCAAATACTATTTCTAGAAAAAAATTATTTGAAATGAATATTGTAATATCAGATACTGCTGAATATGGTAATTATTTGTTTTCTAAAAATGCAATTCCTTTATTAAAAGATTTTGTTATTAATTTAAAATATGGAGATTTAGGAAATCTTTTAGTATCTAATGATGTTGATAATATAATATTAAGAGATATTAATGAAAAAATTTATAATCATCCAATTGAAAAAATTGGAAGAAAATTAAGAAAATATATGAAAGATATGAAAAAAATTGATTTAAAATCATAAATATATATTTTTTGAATAAATTTTTTATTTTATTAAATATTATTTTTTAGGAATTATTTTTAAGAAAATTATTTTATTTTCTTAAAAATATTCTAGTTATTTTTGAAATTTAATTTAAAATTTTATATTTTGAATAAATTTAAAATTATTAAATCAATTTTTTTAAATAATTTCACAAATATTCTTTTGAATTTAATACTTAATTTATTATAAAATTTTAAAATTTTATAAAAATTTTATTATTTTGTATATATAATTACTTAAAAACATATTTTTAAAAATATTTTAGAGATTTTATTTATGACAAACAAAATTAAAAATATTACAGATGAAAATTTTAAAAAATATTTATTAACAAATAAAAAATATCTTTTAGTAGATTTTTGGGCTACTTGGTGTGCTCCATGTCAATCTTTATCTGTTATATTAAAAGAAATTTATAATCAATATCAAGATTGCTTGAAAATTATAAAAATTGATGTTGAAAAAAATATTAAACTTACATCTAAGTATTCTGTACAAAGTATACCAACTTTAATTTTATTTAAAAAAGATCAAGTTATTGATAAAAATATTGGATTTTTGTCTAAAGAACAACTATGTTTATTTTTAAATAAACATATGCAATAATTTTTTTTTAAAGTTATATATTTTAAATACATTCTTATTTAGAATTTTAATTTAAAAAAAATTAAAAAATATATTTTCAAAATTATTACTTTTCTATTTATTAAGAACTTATCATTATGAATCTAACAATTCTAAAGAACACCCCTGTATCAAAATTAATCATACTTGGAGAAAAAGTTGGTTTAAAAAATTTAGCTCGTATAAGAAAACAAGATATTATTTTTTCAATTTTAAAACAGCATGCTAAAAGTGGAGAAGATATTTTTGGAGATGGAGTATTAGAAATATTACAAGATGGATTTGGATTTTTACGATCTTTAAATAGTTCTTATCTAGCAGGTCCAGATGACATTTATGTTTCTCCTAGCCAAATTAGAAGATTTAATTTAAGAACAGGTGATACAATTTCAGGAAAAATTAGACCACCTAAAGATGGAGAAAGGTATTTTGCTTTATTAAAAGTAAATAAAGTAAATTATGATCAACCTGAAAACGCTAGAAATAAAATTTTATTTGAAAATTTAACACCCACTCATGCGAATTCTCGTTTAAGAATGGAAAGAGGTAATGGATCTACTGAAGATTTAACTGCACGTGTTTTAGATTTAGCTTCTCCAATAGGTCGAGGACAAAGAGGATTAATTGTAGCTCCTCCTAAAGCTGGTAAAACTATGTTGATTCAAAATATTGCTCAAAGTATTGCATATAATCATTCAGATTGTGTATTAATGGTTTTATTGATTGATGAAAGACCGGAAGAAGTTACTGAAATGAGAAAATTAGTACATGGAGAAGTAATAGCTTCTACATTTGATGAACCAGCATTACGTCATGTTCAAGTTTCTGAAATGGTTATTGAAAAAGCTAAAAGATTAGTAGAACATAAAAAAGATGTAATTATTCTTTTAGATTCTATTACAAGATTAGCTAGAGCATATAATACTATTGTACCTTCTTCTGGAAAAGTATTAACAGGTGGAGTCGATGCTAATGCATTACATAGACCGAAAAGATTTTTTGGAGCAGCTAGAAATGTTGAAGAAGGTGGTAGTTTAACAATTATTGCTACTGCTTTAGTAGATACTGGATCTAAAATGGATGAAGTCATTTATGAAGAATTTAAAGGTACAGGAAATATGGAATTACCTTTATCTAGAAAAATTGCTGAAAAAAGAGTTTTTCCAGCAATTGATTATAATCTTTCTGGAACACGAAAAGAAGAGTTATTAACGTCTACTCATGAATTAAAAAAAATGTGGGTTTTAAGAAAAATTCTTCATCCTTTATCTGAAATAGATGCAATAGAATTTTTAATTAATAGATTATCTGTAAGTAGAACTAATGAAGAATTTTTTGATTTAATGAAACGTGGATAAAATTTATTTTTTAATATATTTTTATATAAATTATATTTATAAATATACAAAATTCATATAATTCCTATCTGATATATTTTTTTTAGAATTAAAAAAAAATTATTTTTTAATTTATTTTTTTAGATATAAAAAAATATGTTATTAATATTTATAAAAATAATTTTTGATTATTGTGTGAGATTTTTTAAAATATATATAAATACGCTTGTAGCTCAGTCGGATAGAGCGCTACTTTCCGAAAGTAGAGGCCTCAGGTTCAAATCCTGTCAAGCGTATATAAATAGAATTATTGTTAATTTATATTGATAATTTTTTAAAATTATAATATATTTATTTAAATATAAATAAATATAATTTGGTGGCTATAGCTCAGTTGGTAGAGTCCTGGATTGTGATTCCAGTTGTCATGGGTTCAAACCCCATTAGTCACCCCATAATATTTTTTTAAAATTTAATTTAATTTGAAAAAAATTAAATATTTTTATTTATTTATAGTATTATATCGGCGAATAGCGCAGCTTGGTAGCGCAACTGGTTTGGGACCAGTAGGTCAGAGGTTCAAATCCTCTTTCGCCGAAATATTAATTTATATCATTTAATATTTATGAAAATTGTATTTATAAATTGAAATATTTCACATTGGTTTCTTTTACAAAACCATTTTTTATTAATATATTCAAAATAATATCCTTTATATTTTGTAGCAATCCAAATTTGTTTTAAAAATTCTTGTTTACTAATAATAATTTCTTTTTTAAATTCAATACTTATTTGAATTATTTGAGAATTAGATTCATAATCAATATCTAATTTTCCATTATAATTATCTAAATATTTTTCTATTTTTAAGAATGTTTTATTAGCTAAATTATGAAATTTTAATGTATTTATTATTTTTAATTTATTATTCTTAATCATATTTTTTCCAACTTTAGAATTTTTATATTTTTTAATAATATTTATATAATATTATTAGAATTTGATATAATAATTCTTTTTTTTTATTTTTAATTTGTGTTTTAAATTAAATTCATTTCAATATAAATATAATATTATGAAAAATAAATTATTTTTTTCAAAAATGCATGGTTTAAAAAATGATTTTATGGTGATAGAAACTTTAACACAAAAATTTTTATTAACAAAAAAAATTATTCAAAAATTATCACATCGTAATACAGGTATTGGTTTTGATCAATTATTAGTGATTGAATCACCTAAAATTCAAAATACTGATTTTCATTATCGAATTTTTAATTCTAATGGATCAGAAGTTGAGCAATGTGGAAATGGAGCAAGATGTGTAGCTAAATTTATTTTTAAAAAAAAACTTATAAAAAAAAAAAAAATTATAGTAAGTACTAAAAATAGAATTATGGTTTTAAAAGTTAAAAAAAACAATAAATTTTTAGTGAATATTGGAACTCCACAATTTCATCCAAAAAAAATTCCTTGTTTAAGTGTAATAGAAAAAAAAATATATTCTTTAAAAATTAATTCAAGAAAAATTTCTTTTGGAGTTGTATCTGTAGGAAATCCTCATTGTGTAATTATTGTACATGATATTTTAAAAGCACAAGTAAAAAAACTTGGTTCTATTTTAGAAAGTCATAGTTTTTTTCCTAAAAAAGTCAATGTTGGTTTTATGCAAATATTGAATAGAAAAAATATACTTTTACGTGTTTTTGAAAGAGGAGTAGGGGAAACTCAGTCTTGTGGTAGTGGTGCATGCGCAGCTGTAATGATTGGAATTCAACAAAATAAATTATCGAATACTGTTCATGTAATGTTAAAGGGAGGTAAAATTACTGTAAAATTTAATTCAAAAAAAAATTGTATATACATGCTTGGATCTGCGAATCATATATATGATGGATATATATATTATTAAAATTTTTTATATTAAATTTTTAAAAATTTATTTTTAGAAAATTTTCTAGATTTATAAAAAGTACAATTGAAGGAAATTTAGATGTGTCAAAATATTACAGAAATTCACAATATAAAAAATAAACATACTTTAAAAAATCAAAATATTAAAAAAATTTATTTTAAAAATTATATTCAAAAAAATACCACAGAATTTTATAAAACTATAATATCTTTATTTTTAGCTGGTTTTTCTACTTTTTCAATTTTGTATTCTATACAACCTATTTTACCTATTTTTTCAAGAATTTTTTTTTTAACTCCTACGGAAAGTAGTTTATCACTATCTATTGCAACTGCTTCTATGGCTTGCGGAATGTTATTTATGAGTCCGATTTCAAATAGAATAGGTAGAAAAAATGTTATGTCAATATCTTTATTTTGTGCTTCTTTTTTGACATTAATATGTGCTTTTTCTACAAGTTGGATAGAAATTATTATTATTCGATCATTAATTGGTATATCTTTAAGCGGAGTTACATCTGTTGCTATTATTTATTTAAGTGAAGAAGTAGATTTAAAAATTTTACCTTTATGTATTGGATTATATATCAGTGGAAATACTATTGGAGGTTTTTTAGGAAGATTAATTAGTAATATAATTGTTCGTTGTTTTTCATGGCGTTATGTATTTATAGTTGTTGGATCTGTATCTTTATTTTTTACAATATTATTTTTTTTGAATTTACCTCAATCAAAAAATTTTAAAAAATCTATGATAGATTTGAACTCTTGTATGAAAAATTTTTTTATTCCATTTAAGATCCAATCTTGTATAATATTTTTTATAGTTGGTTTTCTTTTTATGGGTAGTTTTGTAGCATTATTTAACTATATTGGATATAGATTTATAATGAAACCATTTTTGTTTCATCCAATATATATTTCTTGTTTATCAGTGATATATTTAATTGGAGTATATAGTTCTCCTAAAGCAAGTTTTTTATCTGAAAAATATGGAAGAATGAATGTTTTTCTTGGAGCTTTATATTTAATGATTATAGGTGTGATATTAACATATTATAATCTTATTTGGTTAATATTATTTGGTTTAATATTATTTACAACTGGTTTTTTTATTGCTCATTCTACAGCAAGTAGTGCTATTAGTATTATGTCTAAGAAAAATAAATTAGATGTAGCTTCTTTGTATTTTTTTTTTTATTATTTAGGTTCTAGTTTATTTGGAAGTTTTGTAGGTATTTTTTGGTTTTATTGGGGTTGGAATGGTGTTTTTTTAATATTAAATTTTGTTCTAATATTAAGTGTTATTCTTATAAATCAAATTAAAGATGATATATAGATTTATTTTTATATAAAAACGAAATTAAATTATATTAAAGAATTTTTTTTTTTTTAATATATTTTTTTATTTAAAAAATTTAAATTAAAGAAATTTTTTTTAATTTATATTTATAAATGAAATTGTTTTAATTTATAAATTTTTTATAATAATTTTAAATTATTAGAAAATTTAATTTTTAATTAGAATATATTAAATTTTATTTTAAATAAATAAAGTAAAACCTATTTTTTTTTTTTTTTTTTTTTTTTTTTTTTTTTTTTTTATAATTTTAATTAAATTTTATTTTTTTTTTTAAATTTAATTTTAATAATTTGAGAAGTGTTTGGTATATAATTTTGTTTTCTATTTATTGATTTAACTATAATTTTTATAATAAATTTTAAAATATTATAAAATTTTTGATTTTTATTTTTCAATTTTTTTTTTTTATATTTAATTTTTATATTAGGAATAATTTATATAAGATATTATAATATAAAAGTGTTTTATAATTTTTAATATTAATTAAATAAAATATATTTTTATAATTTTAAAAAAAAAATAAAAACTATAATTTTAAAGTTTGTATTTTTATGAAATTTTAAAAAATTTATATTTTAAAAATTTTATTTAAAAATTTAAAATATTTTTAGATAAATTTGATATCAAGGAATTTAAATATGATACCTGATTTTTATGTAAACATTAAAATTAATTCAAACAATTATAATAATGTTTTTTATATAAATAACAAGGTTTATGAAAATTATAATATAAATAAAGTTTTATTTCAAAAACAAAATATTAATAAAATTCCAAATATATTTTTTCAAAACAAAAATCAAAAAAATTTTAAATTGACTTATGAAAAAAAAAATTTTTTTATTAATACTAAAATTTATTTTAAAAATCAGTTATATTCAAAATATGATCAATTACATTCGAGTGTTATTCAAAAACCAAAAAATTTAAATAAAAAATACGATATAAAAAAAAATAATAATCAAGATAAATATTATTTAAATAGTTTACAAAGAAAATTATTAGATATTTGTAATTTAATTTCAAATTCATCTCAAGATAATTTATTTATTCCTGAAATGAGTAATATACATTGGGTTAGCATAGAAAATATAATTGATCCACAATCAAACGCTATTTTATTAGAAGATTTACAAAAAGATTTTAATTATTTAAAAAAAACTAATCATTTAAGTATAAATTTTGATTTAGATGATTTAAAAAATACTCATTATAAATTTAATGATGTATATATAGATTCAGAATTAGATGTTGTAGTAGTTGAAAGTTTACAAAAAAATTTTCCTGATCTAAAAGATAGACAATTAATTTCTAATTATTCGAATCATAAAATTTTATCTGAAGCAGTAAAAACTTTTTTAAATTTAGTTCCTAAATTTAAAAATTATCCACAAATTAATGCATCTACTCAATATATTATAAAAAAATTATCAGATGGAAATATTGAATTTACATTATTATATCATTCTAATTTAATTAATCCTAATGCATCATTCAGTTTTCCTTTTAAATATTTTGGAATTCGTGCACAATGTATTCTCTCTGAAGATAGTATTCCGATTGCTCAGTATTCTTATTTTCTTCAATAAGTTTATATTTTTTTTTTAAACATTATAATATTATAAAAATTATTTAAAAAAAAAACAGAGTACATATTTTAAGATATGATATTTAGTACTCTGTTTTATTTTTTTATATTAAAAATATTTTTAGTAAATTTATTAATTATATGAATTTTTTAAAATACTTTTTATGAAAATTTAAAAATTAAGAAATAAAATATTTATAAAAAACATATTTACCAATAATTTTCTCTAGTAATATTTCCTGGTTTTTTGCGAAGATTTTTAGTCATATTTTTTTTTTTGACTAAAATTTTAAATAAATCTTCAACCATATTAGGATTTCCACATAACATTATATTAGAGTTTTCTTTATTCATATTTATAGATATATTTTTTTCAAGTGTATTGTTTAATAATAATTTTTGAATTCTTCCATAGTAAAAATTTTTTTTTCTTTCTCTACTAATTGTAATAATTACAATTAATTTTTTTTGGTATATTTTTTTTATATTTTGAATAAAGTGTAAATATTTCAAATCAGAAAAATATCGTACTGAATGTACTAAAATAATTTTTTCAAATTTTTTTGTATCTTTTTTTTCTTGTAAAATAGAAAGATATGGTCCAATTGCAGTTCCAGTAGAAAACATCCATAATATTTTTGATGGAAGAATTTCTTTAAGAGTAAAAAATCCATAAGATTTTTTAGAAATTAAAATATTTTGTTTTTTTTTTAATTGTAGTAATTTTTGACTCATTTGTCCTTTTTTAATTAGTGTAATAAAAAATTCTATTTTATTTGATGTAGGAGGATTAACAAATGAATAAGCTCTTTGAATTTTTGTATTTGTGTATGGATTTTCAATACGTATTTTAGAAAATTGTCCGGCAATAAATTTATCTATTGAAGCTTTTAAAGATATATATAATAAATTTTTTTTCCAAAGTTGAATTTGCGTAATTTGAGCTTTTACCCATAAAGTCATATATATATCCTGTAAATTATATTTTTTGACATATTAATATATTTTTTATTTATACATTAATATCTAAAATTTAAATTCCTATTTTATTAAAATTTTTTATAATTTTTTATAAGATAGAATAAAATTTTTAAATAAAATAATAATTTTTAGAAAATGAATTTTATAAAATATATTTATTTAAATCATCTTTCATTATTAATTGATTTAAATGTTTTTTTACATAATTAGAATTAATAATAATGTTTTTTCCGTAATTTTCACTTGCATAAAAAGATATTTCTTCCATTAATTTTTCTAATACTGTATATAATCTTCTTGCTCCAATATTCTCTATACTTTCATTAATTTGCCACGATGTTTCAGCAATTTTTTTAATTCCATTTTTTGTAAATTCTATATTTACATTTTCTGTTTTTAATAAAGCTTTATATTGTGTAGTAATTGAAGCTTTTGGTTCTGTTAAAATTTTTTCAAAATCTTTTACAGTTAATGCATTTAATTCTACTCTAATAGGTAATCTTCCTTGTAATTCAGGTATTAAATCTGATGGAGAAGATATTTGAAATGCACCAGATGTAATAAATAGTATATGATCTGTTTTTACAGTTCCATATTTAGTTGAAACAGTACAACCTTCTATTAAAGGTAATAAATCTCTTTGAACTCCTTCTCTAGAAACGTCTGGTCCTGAAGAATTATTTCTTTTGCAAATTTTATCAATTTCATCAAGAAAAACTATTCCGTTTTGTTCAACTTCTTTTATGGCATTTTTTTTTAAAGATTCAGGATTAATTAATTTTAAAGCTTCTTCTTCAATTAAAATTTTCATAGCATCTTTTATTTTAAGTTTTCTTAATTTTTTTTTTGATCCACTTAAATTTTGAAATAATGATTGTAATTGATTAGTTAATTCTTCCATTCCAGGAGGTGCCATAATTTCAATTCCCATAGAAGATCCTAGTATGTTTATTTCTATTTCTTTATTATCTAATTTTCCTTCTTTTAATTTTTTACGAAAACTTTTAATAGTTTTTATTGGACGTTCATTTTTTTGATCATTTTCCTTAAGATGTTTTTTTGCGCCTGGGATTAAAACATCTAAAATTCTTTCTTCTGCAATTTTTTTTACTTTTTTTTTATTTTTTTGTAGTGTTTTTACTCGAATCATTTTAATTGAAATATCTGTTAATTCTCTAATTATAGAATCTACTTCTTTTCCTACATATCCTACTTCTGTAAATTTTGTTGCTTCTACTTTAATAAATGGAGCATGAGAAAGTTTTGCTAATCTTTTAGCGATTTCAGTTTTTCCTACTCCTGTTGGTCCAATCATTAAAATATTTTTTGGAGTTATTTCATTTCTTAATTCTGGATCTAATTGCATTCTCCTCCATCTATTTCTTAATGCAATAGCTACTGCTTTTTTTGCTTCGTTTTGTCCAATAATAAATTTATTTAATTTTTTTACTATTTTTTGAGGAGTCATATTAGTCATAATTTTTCCTTAATCTTCTATCGATAATTCTTTTATAGTAAAATTGTGATTTGTATATATACAAATATCAGCAGCAATTTTTAAAGATTTTTTTACAATTGTATAAGCATCAAATTTTGTATTTTTTAATAAAGCTAGAGCTGCGGATTGAGCATAAGATCCTCCTGATCCAATTGCAATTACGTTATTTTCTGGTTTAATCACATCTCCATTTCCTGTAATTATTAATGAAGATTTTTTACTTGCAACTATTAATAATGCTTCTAATTTTTTTAAAATTCTATCACTTCTCCAATCTTTAGCAAGTTCTATAGCAGATTTTTTTAAATGTCCATTATACATTGCTAATTTTTTTTCAAATAATTCAAATAAAGTGAATGCATCTGCTGTTCCACCTGCAAAACCTGCTAAGATTTTATTATGATATAGAGAGCGAACTTTTTTAACTTGACTTTTCATGATTGTATAGCCTAAAGTTGCTTGTCCATCTCCACCAATTACTACTTTATTTTTAGATCGTACACTTAATATAGTTGTCATTTTTTTTTCTTTATAAAAGTTTTTAAAAATTTTAACTTTAATTATTATTTATATGTATTTTAAAAATTATATTATTAATATTTTTAAAATAAATATTTATTTTTTATATGTAATATATTATATTAAATCTATATATGTTTTTTATAGGAATTTTTATGAAAAAAAATATTCATCCTAAATATTTTTCTAATTCTGCACGTTGTTCTTGTGGAAATATTATTACTTTTTTTAGTACTTTAGGAAAAGATATAAATTTAGATATATGTTCTAAATGTCATCCTTTTTATACAGGAAAGCAAAGAATTATTGATACTGGAGGAAGAATTGAATTATTTAATAAGAGATTTAATATTTTAAAAAAATAAATTTTTTATAAATAATAAAAATAATTTTAAAATTTTAAAATAATTATTTTATTTTTTAAAAATATTTATTTAAAAAAAACTGTTAATAATTAATTGAATATGTTTTGTAAATATTTTTTATTTTAAATATATAATAAATACATTATTTAAAATTTCTATATTATAAGTTATTTAAATAAAGTTATTTATTATGTATTCATCCATTTAATTGTATTTTTTAATATTTTTTCTCCTACAGTGGTTAAAATAGATTCAGGGTGAAATTGAAAACCACATATTTTAGAAACATTATCTCGCACAGACATTGCTATATTTTTTTTTTTTGCATTAATTATAAAATTTTTTGGAATATTTTTACAAATTAAAGAATGATAACGAGCTACTTGTATTGGATTTTTTATATTATAAAACATTTTTTTTTCATCATGATATATAATAGAAGATTGTCCATGAAGAATTTTTTTTGCATAGCAAATTTTTCCTCCATATGATTGTATTATTGCTTGATAACCTAAACATATTCCTAGAATAGGAATTTTATTTTTTAAAATAGAAATTAATTCTATCATACATCCCGCTTGTGTGGGATTTCCTGGTCCTGGAGATAATATTAATATAGGATTTTTCATATTAGAGATTTTTTTGATAATTTCTGATATAGATACATTATTTCTATATATAGTAACTTGATTTGAATTTTTTCTTAATAGATCTACTAAGTTATAAAGAAAAGAATCAAAATTATCTAAGAGTAAAATTTCAGACATGTATTTATATTTTCCTAATTAATTTTGTATCACGAATAGATTTAATTACAGCATATGCTTTATTCCATGTTTCTAAGCATTCTTCTTTAGGAATAGATTTTAATACAATTCCTGCTCCAACTTGTATTGTAGCGATATCGTTTTCAATATAAGCAGATCTAATTATTATACAAGTATTAAATTTTTTTTCTCCAGTAAAATATCCAATAGACCCTCCGTAACTTCCTCTAGTTTCTTTTTCTATTTTTGAAATTAATTTCATAGCTTGAATTTTTGGAGCTCCTGTTAAAGTTCCCATATTCATACATGCACGATAAGCATGTAATATATCTAATTTTTTTTTTAGGATTCCTGTAATAATTGAAACTAAGTGCATTACATGTGAATATTTTTCTACTTTAATTAATTTTTTTACATATCTACTACCTGTTTTACAAATTCTAGATAAATCATTTCTTGCTAAATCTACTAGCATAATATGTTCTGATAACTCTTTTTTATTTGTTTTCATTTCTAATTCTATTTTACTATCTAAATCATAATTAATATTACCGTTTTTAAATTTTCCTCTAGGTTTTGTTCCTGCAATAGGGTGAATTTCTATTTTTCTATTATTTGAATTATATTTTAAAAAACTTTCAGGTGATGCTCCAAATAATGTAAAATCTTGATCTTGCATGAAAAACATATAAGGACTAGGATTTCTTTTTTTTAAATTTTGATATGAATATAATGGTGATAAACATTGCATATAAAATTTTCTAGATGGAACAATTTGAAATATATCACCATTTTTAATATATTTTTTTATATTTTGTATGATTTTTGAAAACTGAATATCATTTTTATTACATTTAATTGTAGAATTATTTTTTTTATATTTAATTGATTTAAATTTTTTTTTGTTAATTATATTTTTAATATTTTTTATTCTTTTTTTAATTTTATTTACTTCGTGAATATTTTTATTAAAAATTGTAGATTGGATAGTACATTTTTTTTTTAAATGATTAATAAAAATCATTGTTTCAGATAAATAAAAACAAAAATCTGGACATTTTTGTATTTTTTTAACTTTTGGTAATAGTTCAAAATAAGAGATTAAATCATATGAAAATAAACCACCAAAAAAAATAGATTTTGGAAATTTTTTTATTTTTTGAATACTATTTATAATTATTCTAAATATATCAAATACAGATTTTTGTTTTAATTTAGAATCTTCATCTATATTTTTAGTTAATAAATTAGGAAAAATTAATTTTAAGATATTAGATTTTTTTTTTTTTTGAATATAATTTGGAATAATTAATTCTAAGTATTTAACTAAATTAGATCCATTTTGTGTTAAAGGTTTTATATAAACAATATTTTTTAATAAAGATATTCTTAATGCACTATCTACAATAATAATACTTTTTAGATTTTTTTTATCGTTTATATTTGCTGATTCTAAAAGTAATGTATTTTTATTATTTTGGCAAATATGATTGAATATTTTTAATGGATTATAATAATAATGAGATTTTTTTTGAATAACTTTAATTTTCAATTTCCTATTTTTCATTTTATTGTCCATGTTTTATAAAAAATACATAATTATTTAAATTTAGATAAAATAATTTTTTTATAAAATATTTTTTAATATTTTTTAAAAAAAATTTTATCAAATATAATTTATATTAATTAAATTTTAAAGAAAAATAAATTTCTATCTTTTAGAAAATATTTTAAAATTATTTATTCATATTATTTGTAAATATTTATTAAAGAAAGTGTTATTATAATAAAATTTTTACATTATATGTAGTAATTTTTAAGAAATAAATTTATTTAGTTTAATAAAAATTAAAATTTTTATATATTTAAAAAATTATATTTAAATTTTAAAAAAATTTTTGAAAAAAATATTTTTTAGAAAAAAAATTTTATTTTTAATTAATTTATTTTATTATATGTAATTTTTTTAATAAATATATATTTTAATATTTTTTTATAATTTATAAAAATTTGAGCGGGAAACGAGTCTCGAACTCGCGACCTTAACCTTGGCAAGGTTATGCTCTACCAACTGAGCTATTCCCGCATATGAAGATATTATAGGTATGAATTTTTTTAAATATACTTATAATTATATCTGATATAAATTTTATTTTCAATTTTTTATAAAAATATTATTTATGATTTTAAATTTTTTATATTAAAAAAATTTTTTTTATAGTATTTCAGTTCTAAAATAGATTCTTGAACATCATATGATGCAGAATGTTTATTAGCTTGATTACTTTTTTTAAATGATTTTTTATTCCATCTAGAATATAGTTCTTGTATTGTGCTTACATCAATATTTCGATAATGAAAATATGATTCTAATTTTGGCATATATTTTTTTAAAAATTCTCTATCTTTCCAAACAGTGCTACCGCATATAGGAGATTGATTTACTGGAACCCATTTTTTTAAAAATTGAAGAATTTCTGTTTCTGCTTTTTTTTCATTATATTTACTATAAACAACTTTTTGAATAAGTCCACTTTTATTATGAGTTCTTTTATTCCAACTATTCATTCTTTCTAAAATTTTTTTAGATTGATAAATACTAATTACTGGACCTTTTTGTAAAATATTTAGATTAGAATCTGTAATTATTACTGCAATTTCTAAGATACGATTTGTTAAATAACATAAACCTGTCATTTCTAGATCAACCCAAATTAAATTTTTTGAATGATTGTTTTTAATATTCATATATTTTTAAAAATTATTTAAGTAAAATTTTATATATATAATATAATAATGTTAAAAAGCATTTTTTAAAAATTTATTTTTATAAATTTATTATATTATTTATATTTTCGTACCTATAAATATATATTTATTTAAAATTATTATATTTTTAAAATTTTTATGATGTTTAAAAATTTTAATATGAGAACAATTATGAAAAGTTTAAGTCCTATTACAACTAAATCTTGGAAAAATTTAAAAAAACATTATTTAAAAATAAAAGATGTACATTTAAGAGATTTATTTCAGAATGATTTAAATCGTTTTAAAAAGTTTTCTTTGCATTTTGAAGATATAATTTTATTTGATTATTCTAAAAATAGATTAACTTCTAAAACTATGTTTCATTTATTAAATTTAGCTAAAGAATTTAATTTAAAAGAATCTATTGTATCCATGTTTCAAGGTAAAAAAATTAATTTTACAGAAAATAAATCAGTTTTACATATTGCTTTAAGAAGTTTTGATAAAAAAAATATTATTTTAAATAAAAAAAATATTTTTTTAGAAATAAAAAATGTATTAAAAAAAATTAAATTATTTTCAAATGCTGTGATTAATAAAAAATGGAAAGGTTATACTGGTAATTCTATTACTGATGTAGTAAATATTGGTATCGGTGGATCAGATTTAGGACCTTTAATGGTTACTGAAGCTTTAAAACCTTACAAAAATCATTTAAATGTACATTATATTTCAAATCTTGATGGTACGCATGTAACAGAGATTTTAAAAAAAATTGATATGCGTACTACAATTTTTTTAATTTCATCTAAAACTTTTACGACACAAGAAACTATTACAAACGCGACTACAATTAAAAAGTTATTTTTAAATCAAAAAAAAGTTTTAAAATCTGATATGTCTAAACATTTTTTTGCAATTTCAATGAATCAAGATGAAGTTTTAAAGTTTGGTATTTCAAAAGAAAATTTTTTTCCTATATGGGATTGGGTAGGTGGCCGTTATTCTGTTTGGTCTGCTGTAGGTTTATCTATTGCTTTATCTATTGGATATAAAAATTTTTCTTTATTTTTAAAAGGTGCTAGTTCTATGGACAAACATTTTTTAAATACTCCTTTAAAAAAAAATATACCAGTTTTATTAGGTTTAATTAGTATATGGTATAATAACTTTTTTAATTCTCAAACAGAAGCTATATTTGTATATGATCAATATATGCATAAATTTTCTACATATTTACAACAAGTGCATATGGAATCTAATGGTAAAAATATAGATCGTAATAAAAATATTGTCTCTTGGCAAACCGGATCAATTCTTTGGGGAGAACCTGGAAGTAATGGACAGCATTCATTTTATCAGTTATTACATCAAGGTACAAAATTAATTCCTTCAGATTTTATTATTCCTATAAATACTCATAATAAAATTAATGATCATCATATAAAATTATTATCACATTTTTTTGCACAAACTAGATCTTTAGCGTTTGGAAAATCTATAAAAGAAGTTTTAAAAGAACATAATTTTAAAAAAAAATTATTACAAGATAAAAAAAAAATAAATGATAATATAAATATTTATAAATTATGTAATGGAAATCAACCAACAAATTCTTTTTTATTAAAAAAAATTACTCCTTATACTTTAGGTATTTTAATTGCATTATATGAACATAAAGTTTTTACACAAGGAGTAATAATGAATATATTTAGTTTTGATCAATGGGGAGTAGAATTAGGAAAATCTGTAGCTAACAATATTTTAAATGAACTAAAAAATAAAAATTTAACTAAAAAATATGATTCCTCTACAAATTCACTAATAAATTTTTATAAATTAAATAAAGAATAATATTTTATTTTTTATAATAATTTTTTTAATTTTTAAAACAATAAAAAATATGTATAATAAACAAAAAATAATTTTTTTAATGGGTCCTACTACTTCTAATAAAACGAAATTTGCGATCAAATTAACTCAAATTTTTCCTATTGATATAATTAGTGTTGATTCTGGTTCAATTTATAAAGAATTAAATATTGGTACAGCAAAACCGACTCTAAAAGAATTATGTCTTGCTCCACATAGTTTAATTAATATTAAAAATATTACAGAATATTATTCTGCACAATCTTTTAGACAAGATGCATTATATGAAATTAATAAAAGTCTTTCTAATAATAGAATTCCTGTATTGGTTGGAGGAACTATGTTTTATTATCATGCTTTAATAAATGGTTTATCACCTTTACCTGAAAGAAATCTTCATATTAGAAAAAAAATTCTAAAAAAAAATAATTTTTATTTCAAAGGAAATTTACATAAAGAGTTATTATTTATAGATCCTATTTCTGCAAAACGAATTCATCCTAACGATTTACAAAGAATAATAAGAGCATTAGAAGTATATTTTATCTCAGGAAAAAAAATTAGTGATTTAATTAAAGATCATAAATATAAATTTCCATATCATGTTTTACAGTTTATTTGTTTTCCACAAGACAAATATATTTTACATAGAAAGATAGAATATAGATTAAGAAAGATGTTATCGTCTGGTTTTCAAGAAGAAGTTGAAAATTTACTAAAAAATAATAACTTTAATATAAATAATCCAGGAATGAAATGTTTAGGATATAGAGAGATGTGTGATTATATTTTAAATAAAATTAGTTATCAAAAAATGTTTAATAAAATTCTTTTATCTACTAAAAAATTAGCTAAAAATCAAATTACTTGGTTAAAAAAAGATAAAAATTCATTTTGGTTAAATAGTGAAAAAAAAAATTCTATAAATTTTATTATAAAAAACATTGATATCTTTTTGAACAAAAAATAAAATTAATATATTAAACTTATTTTATTAAATATTAATTTTAAATAAATATATTTAATTTTTTAATATTTAAATTATTATAATAATTTATAAATTTTTTTATAAAAGTATAATTTTTATTAAAATTTTATATATTTACTAAAATTATGTAATTATAATAAATTTTTATATGTAAATATATTTAGAAAAAATTCATATAAATAAATTATTTGTAATAATAAAATTTAATTTTATTAAAAATATTTTTATTTTTAGTTTTTTAACTATATTAAAAGTTTAATAAAAATATATTTAGATAAATTTTTTTAATTAAATTAAAGAAAATATAATTTATAAAATAAAATATAATTTAAATATATTAATATAAATACTATAATATTATATTATAAATATATGTTTTATATTGTAAATATAAATTTTGGAGTAAATAAATTTTGATTAATAGTATAGTAATTTTAGGAATACAATGGGGTGATGAAGGGAAAGGTAAAATTGTTGATTTATTATCTGAAAATTCTAATTATGTAGTTAGATATCAAGGAGGAAATAATGCTGGTCATACTTTATTAGTTAATAAAAAAAAAACTGTTTTGCATTTAATACCTTCATGTGTTTTACATAAAGATGTGATTGCTGTTCTTGGAAATGGTGTAGTAGTTTCTTTAACAGATTTAGTAAATGAAATTGTTTCTTTGAAAAAAAAAGGAATATTTATACAAAATCGTTTAATATTATCTTCTTCAATTCCATTAATATTTGAGTATCATATTAAGTTAGATAAAGCTCGTGAATGTAATCTTTTAAATAAATCTGTTATTGGTACTACTCATAAAGGAATTGGTCCTGCATATGAAGATAAAATTTCTAGACGAGCAATTCGAATAAATGATTTATATTATTCAGATTATTTTTATAAAATTTTAAAAAAAAATGTAAAATATTATAATTTTACATTAAAAAATTTATATCAAACAAAAACTGTAGATTTTAAAAAAATTTTTAATAAAACGATGATAGCATTTAAAAAAGTTAAACATATGATTCAAGATGTTTCATGTTTATTAAATAATAAAATTGATAAAAATAAAAAAATTATATTTGAAGGAGCTCAAGGTTCTCTTTTAGATATTGATCATGGAACATATCCATATGTTAGTTCTTCTAATAGTAGTATTGGAGGAGTAATTACTGGTACAGGTGTAGGAATTAAAAAAATTAAGTATATTCTTGGTGTATCTAAAACTTATTGTACTAGAGTAGGAAATGGTCCTTTTCCAACTGAAATTTTTGATGATATGAGTAAATATTTATGTAAAAAAGGAAAAGAATTTGGAACAACAACAGGTAGAAAAAGAAGAATAGGATGGTTGGATTTATTTTTATTAAAGAAAATGATACTTATTAATTCTTTGTCTGGATTATGTTTAACTAAAATGGATGTTTTAGACTTTTTACCAGAAATAAAGATTTGTATTAAATATTTAGATAAAAATTCTAATCAAGAAATATCTTCTTATCCTATGACTATACAAAGTTGGAAAAATATTATCCCAGTATACAAAATTTTTAAAGGATGGAATAAATCTACAAGAGGTATTACTTCATTTGCAGAGTTACCTATAGAAGCGCAACATTATATTAATTATATTCAATCTTTTTTAAATATTTCAATAGATTTAATTTCTACAGGTCCTAATAGGCATGAAACAATTATAATTAGCAAATTTTTAAAAAAATTTATTAAATAAAAATTTAAATTTTATTTAAAGAAATTTCATTTTTAATATTTTATAAATTATTACAGTATTTCATTTAATAAAATTTTTAGTATAGATATTATTTTTTGTATTATTATAAATAAAAATTTACATTTAATAGGATAATTAACATTAAAATATTTAAAAACAGAATCAATTGTATTAAAATACATGAAAGAGCTTTGAGAAAATATAATATTCCTTTGAAATGGTCAAAAAATATAAAAAATGCAGTCAATGTTGTTAAAAATCAAAATATATCTAACGAAATTAATATTAGAAAAGATTTAAGAAAATTACCTTTTATTACTATTGATGAAAAAAATTCATATGATTTTGATGACGCTATTTACTGTTATTTAATAAAAGAAACTTTAAAATGGAAATTATTTGTAGCGATTTCAGATGTGAGTTTTTATATAAAAAAAAATTCTATTTTAGATCGTGAAGCTTTTAATCGAGGAAATTCAATATATTTACCTTTAAAAGTAATACCTATGTTACCAGAAGAATTATCTACAAATTTTTTATCTTTATTACCAAATAAAGATCGTTTATGTGTAATTTGTGAAATGACTTTATCTGAGTTTGGAGATTTAATTAAATATAAACATTATGAAGCTGTAATTAAATCACATGCTAGAATTACGTATAAAAATATTACTAAAATATGGAAAAAAGATTATTTATTATCTAAAAAATTTAAAAAAATAAAAAAATCTTTATTAGAATTAAATGATTTAAATAATATCTTATTAAAAAATGAAATGCTCAAAAAAGTTATTTCAATTAAAAATGATGAACCTGTTTTTATTTTTAATTCTTCTTATATGATAGAAAAAATTACTTTAAAAAAAAGAACTTTAGCACATGATTTAGTGGAATCTTGTATGTTATTAGCAAATAAAGCTTCTGCTTTATTGATACATAAAAATAATAAAATATCTTTATTTAGAAATCATGCATATCCAACATATAATAAAGTTAAAGATTTTAGAAAAATTTTAAATAAATTTAATTTAAGATTAAAAGGTGGGAAAAAACCTCTTTTAAAAAATTATTTTCAATTATTAAATAAGTTAAAAAATAAATCTTTTCAAGAAATAGTTAAATTATGTTTATTAAAATCTACAAAAAAAGCTTTTTATAGCGAAAAAAATATTGGTCATTTTGGTTTAGCAGAAAAATTTTATACTCATTTTACTTCTCCAATCAGACGTTATTCAGATTTAATTATTCATCGAATTATTAAAAATATTTTATATACTAAAAATAAAAATTTTTCTAAAAAAAATATTTTTATTAAAAATATGTATATATATAATTTAAAGAATTTAAAAGATATTTCAAAAAAATGTTCTATAACAGAAAAAAGATCAGATAAAGCATTTAAATTTATTACAAATATATTACAACTTGAATTTGCAAAGAAAAATATTAAAAAAAAATTTTATGGAATTATTTCTCATATTACGGAATTTGGATTTTTTGTTAAAATAAATAATTTATATATAAATGGATTGGTGCATGTTTCTACATTAAAAGATGATTATTATTATTATAATAAAAATACAATGACTTTACATGGAAAAAATTCTAAAAAAAAATTTTTTATTGGAAATAGAGTATATGTTCAAATTATTTCTATAAAAGAAAAAAAGAAAATAATTTATTTACATTTAATATAGTTTTTTAAAAAAAAATATTATTTTAAATGTCTAGATTTCTTGTGTTAATATAGAATTATACTTTTATAAATTATTTAATTGAAAATTTTTATAATAAAATGTTATATATTAAAAATAAATTTTTTAAAAAAATAATTTAAATTTTTATTTTTATAATATTATTTTAAATAATTATTTTAAATAAGGAGATTTTTTTAAGTGCGACATTATGAAATTGTATTTATGATTCATCCAGATAAAAGTGAAAAATCAAACATTATTATTACCAATTATAAAAATATTATTAAAAAATTTTCAGGAAAAATACACCGTTTAGAAGATTGGGGAAAAAGACATTTATCATATCCAATTAAAAAATTAAAAAAAGCGCATTATATTTTAATGAATATAGAAATTTCACAAAAAAATATCAAAAAATTAGAAAATTTATTTAAATTTGATGATTCTATTATAAGAAATATTATTATTTCTACGAAAAAAGCTGTTTTAGAAGTTTCTGCAATATTAAAAGAAAATAATATGGAATTAAATAAAAAAGAATCAATGGTAATAAAAAAAATAAATTAATTATTTTAAAAAAAAATTTATAAATATTTTTTCAAAGAAATGTAATAAGGATTATAAATATGATTAGATATTTTCGTCGTAGAAAATTTTGTAAATTTACTGCAGAAGGTATTAAAGAAGTGGATTATAAAAATGTTTCAATTTTAAAAAATTATATTACTGAAAGTGGAAAAATTATTCCTAGTAGAATTACTGGTACAAAAGCAAAATATCAACGTCAATTATCAAAAGCCATTAAAAGAGCTAGATATCTTGCTTTAATACCATATACGGATCGTCATCAGTAGTTTAAAAAATTAGTGTAAAATTGTAATTTCATGTCATAATATTTTATTATTAATTAGGAAATTTTATGAAAGTAATTTTAATTACTGCTTTTAGAAATTTAGGTAAAGTAGGAGATCTTATAAAAGTTAAATCTGGTTATGCAAGAAATTTCTTATTTCCTAAAGAAATTGCATTGCCTGCTATTAAAAAAAATATAGAATATTTTGAAAGTCGTAAAAAATTTTTAGAAGATAAAAAAATTAAAAAATTAAAAATAGCTCATTCTCGTATTAAAGAAATTAAAAAAATTAAGTTTATTAAAATATTTGCTAAATCTGGAGATAAAGGTAAATTATTTGGATCAATTAATACAAGAGATATTTCTAAAAAATTAAATGAAATAGGGTTTAAAGTACATAAATCAGAATTAAAATTAGAAAATGGAAAATTACGTTCTATAGGAGAATATTTTGTTTTATTTCAACCTCATACAGATGTTTACATTAATTTTAAATTAATTATTTTACCTAAATAAAGAATAAATATTATTTTTTAATTAAATTTTTTATTTAATTTATATAAATTATAATATTTATTTAATTATAACAATCTATTATAAAAAAAAAAAAAGAATGAAAAATATTAATATAAAAATTTTAAATAAAAATATAAAGAATGAAAATTTTTTTCCAAAACCCTCAACTTTAGGATCTGCTGGAATAGATTTAAGAGCATGTATAATAAAAAAATTTAATATGAAACCTAATCATTCTTATTTATTTTCAACTGGTATTTCTATATATATCAAAGATACATCTTTGGCAGCTATAATTCTTCCACGTTCTGGATTAGGACATAAATATGGAATTGTATTAGGAAATACAGTAGGTTTAATTGATTCTGATTATCAAGGAGAAATTATGATTTCTTTATGGAATAGAAGTAATAATAATTATTATATAAATCCATATGATAGAATTGCACAGATGATTTTTATTAAAGTAGAAAAAGTACAATTTAAAATTGTACAGAATTTTGTCGATACAAGTGCTCGAGGAGAAAATGGTTTTGGACATACTGGATTATAAAAAATTTTTTTCTTGATGTTGAATGAGAATTTTTAATTGTTTTTTCATAATATTTTTATTTTTTAAATACAAAATAATATCGTTTATGTCAATTATTGAAGATATTTGACATAAATATTTTTTTTCAATTTCTTTTTTTGCAGATAATTTAGTTGTTCCAGATTCTTTTCGATCAATTGCAACTAAAATATTTGATATTTTAGAATCTTTATTTTTATTTATAATATTAATTGCATTTTTTATTGCTGTTCCAGCAGTAATAATATCATCTATAAGGACTATTTTTCCTTGTATTTTATGTCCTACAGTTTCTCCTTTTTCACCATATGTTTTGATTTCTTTTCTATTAAAAGAATATGGTTTATTGATATTAAAATCATTTTTTAATGCTAGAATTGTAGAAATTAAAATAGGAATACCTTTATAAGCAATTCCAAATAATACATCAAATTCAATATTTAAATTTACTAAAGTTTGAGCATAGAATTTTCCTATTTTTTTTAGATCTTCTCCGGTAGAAAATAAAGACATGTTAAAAAAATATGGACTTTTTCTATTAGATTTTAATATAAAATCTCCAAAAATTAAAATTCTTTTATTTAAAATAAATTCAATAAATTTATTTTTCCAATTTTTCATTATAAACCTTATTTTTAATTTAAGAGTTTTTTATTTTTTTATTTTTTTTTTTTTTTTTTTTTTTTTTTTTTTTTTTGGCCCTTGCTGGATTTGAACCAGCGACCAAGCGATTATGAGTCGCTTGCTCTGACCAACTGAGCTAAAGGGCCTTTTTAATTTTTCTATAAAATAAATTATAATAGAAATATTAATAATAATCTAGTAGTCTTTTAATAAAATTAAAAAATTTTTAAATATATATTTAAAATTGATTTTAAAAAAAAAATATGATAAAATTTAATTTTCCTCTGTAGTTCAGTTGGTAGAACGGCGGACTGTTAATCCGTATGTCACTGGTTCGAGCCCAGTCGGAGGAGTTTTATTTAAAAACTTTATTTTTTTTTTGTAATTCCAATAAATTTTAATTCATGAGTAATTTTTTTTTTTTCTTTAGATATATCAGCACATTGTAAAACATAATCATCAATTCGATCTTCGTAATCGTTTTTCATACTTAAAATAATTTTTTTAATATCTTGGTATTTCATATCTGGTTTAATATAATCATTTAAGTTTTTTATCAATAAAATTCTTTTTTGATTATCACGTATTTTTTTTCCAAGATCATTCATCTCTCTTTTTAGTTTATTTTTTCTTCGAAATAAATGCACAACATGTAAAACGTTTTTAAAAGATTTTGGAGAATTTTGATTATCATGATTTTTTTTATTATGTGTATTCATTATTTATACTTTTTAAGTTAAGAGTTTATTTTATATATCATACATTATTTTCAAAAAAAAAAGATTTTTATTATGAATAATATATTTAAATTTAATTTTTTATTTTATGATTATGAAACTTTTGGAATTAACACTGCTTTAGATAAAGCTTCTCAATTTGCATGTATTAGAACAGATTTTAATTTAAGAATCATTTCTAAACCTATTGTATTATATTGTTATCCTCCTATAGATTATTTACCTGACCCCAAATCTGTATTGATTACTTCAATTACTCCATATATGACTTTACGTTTAGGATTAAATGAATCGAATTTTTCAAAAAAAATTTATTATTATTTTAATCAACCTAATTCTTGTATACTAGGATATAATAATATTTCATTTGATGATGAAATTACACGAAATATTTTTTATAGAAATTTTTTTGATATATACTCATGGAGTTGGAAGAATAATAATACTCGATGGGATGTGATTAATATTGCTCGTGCTTTTTATGCATTACGACCTAAAGGTATTAAATGGCCTAAAAATAAAGATAATTTAGTTTCATTTAAATTATCAAAATTAACTCGAGAAAATTTCATTAATCATGATAAATCTCATGATGCTCTATCTGATGTATATGCTACAATTGATTTATTAAAGTTATTTAAAAAAAATAATAAAAAATTTTTTAATTTTTTATTTATAATGAGAAAAAAAAAAAATATATTAAATTTAATTAGTAATTATTATTATCAATCTGTAATTTATATTTCTAGTTATTATGGATCAAAGAATAAAAATTGTGGTTGTGTTTTTCCTTTAACTTTACATTCTGAAATTAAAAATATTTTAATTGTATTTGATTTAAATATAAATTATTTATCTGAAAAAAATATAAATAATTTTAAAAACTTTAATTATGATATTAATTATTTATTTAATTTAGGTATGAAATTTATTTATTTAAATAAATGTCCAATATTAATTCCTATAGATTTTTTAAGTAATTCAGATATTATTAGATTAAAAATAAATATCGAACAACAAAAAAAAAATATTATTTTTTTAAAAAAATTTATGAACACTAATAGAATTTTAAATATTTCGAAAGTATATTTTAAAAAGACAAAATATAAACATATAGATTTAAAGTTATATGAAAAATTTTTTAGTTATTTGGATCAAAAAAATATAAATATTTTACGTTCATTGATTAATCAAAATAAATTTCATAATACAATTGAAATTAAAGATAATCGTTTTTCTGAATTAATATTTTTTTTTAAAGCAAGAAATTTTCCACATATTTTAAATTTAAAAGAAAAAATACTTTGGTTAAAATATTTAAAAAAATTTTTTAATCAGACTAGAATTTTAAACTATAAAAAAGATATTTATTTTTTAAAAAAAAAATATTATGATCAAAAAAATAAAATAAAATTATTAAATAGTTTATTAGATTATTTAAAATATATAAATGAGTCTATTCAAACATTTAAGAAAAATATAACGTTTAAATAAAAAATTTTATTATATAATTTATTTATATTTTGATTTTAAAGTATTTGTTTTAAAAAGAAAATCATTCATTTTTTTATATATTATTTTTTGATCTTTTAATTTCATCATATTTAATTTTTTTTCATTAATTAATATAGTTTGTTTTTTTATCCATTTATTCCAAGCTTTTTGTGAGATATTTTTATATATTTTTTCTCCTAACTTTCCTGGATATACCATATATTTTAAACCTTTCATTTTTTTTTTAAAAAAAATACAATATATTTCTCTTTTCATATTTTTAATCCTCTTTCGTGTCTTTTTTTATAAATTTTAAAAAAATTTTTTTTACTGGAGCAGGAATACCAATTATTGGAGGTTTAGATATATTAAACCATATATTTTTTTTTTTTTTTATTTGTTTTTTTATATTAATTAATACTAAAATAGGATGAATTAATAAAGAATAATAGTTAAAATGATGTAAAAAATTTTTTTTTTTTTTTATTTTTTTTATTTTTAATGTATTTTTTTGAATCCATTTATAAGCTTTTTTTTTTTTAAAAAAAAACGGGAAATAATATAAGTTTTTCCAAATTTTTTGTTTTTGTTGTTCTAAATAAAAAAAATTTTTGTACTTTAATAATATAAACCAGCATTTTTTTATTTTCTTTATTTTTTTATGATTGAGATCATTTATTTTTAAAATATTATTTTGTTTATTAAATAAACATTTTGTTTTTAGTGGACATTCTATACAAATAGGATTTTTTATTTTACAAATTAATGAACCTAGATCCATTAAAGCTTGATTAAATTTTGCACAGTTATGAATTGGAATTAAACAATTAATTTTTTTCCACAATTTTTTTTCTAATTTATAGTTTTTTAATGTATAGTTATAAAATCTTTTTAAAATTCTTTTTACGTTTCCATCTAATATTGGAAAACAATAATTATGTGTTAAAGATAATATTGCTCCTGCAGTAGATTTTCCTATTCCAGGAAGATTTATTAAATTATTAAATTCTTTTGGAAATTTATTATTATATTTATTTTTAATAATTTGAACAGTTTTATAAATATTTTTAGCTCTTTTATAAAATCCTAATCCACTCCATATATAAAGAATTTCATTTAAAGAAGCTTTAGATAAATTTTTTAAATTAGGAAATTTTTGAATAAATTTTTTAAAATATGGAATAACTACTTTTACTTGAGTTTGTTGTAACATAATTTCAGAAATCCATATTTTATAAATATTTTTATTTTTAGTCCAAGGTAATTTTTTTCTATGATAAATATGAAACCAATTTAAAATATTATTTGAAAAATTGAAAGTTTTATGCATATTTTTTTAATACCTTAATTTTAAAATATATTTAAAAATACATTTTTTATTTTAGATATATTAAATATATTTATATATTTTCAAGATATATAATATATAATATATTTAAAAAATATTTATTGTTTGTAATTATAAAATCATGTTAAATAATATTAATAAAACTATTAAGACATTTAGAATTAGAAGTAGAAAATTAAGTGTAAAAAAACATAATAATATAAATATATATTGGCCTTTAATTGGAATTAATCTAGAAAAAAAAAAAAATTTAACAAATTATTTTTTGAATTTATATACTCCTATTATTTTAGAAATTGGTTTTGGTTTTGGTGAATATTTAGTTAATTTATGTCAAAAATATAAAAATATTAATTTTATAGGGATTGAAGTATATATTCCAGGAATATCGTTTTGTTTAGAAAAAATTTATAAACTTAATTTAAGGAATATAAAAATTATTTATAGTGATGCTTTATTTTTTTTTATAAATTATGCAAAAAATATAAAATTTTATAAAATTAATATTTTTTTTCCAGATCCTTGGCCAAAGAGAAAACATCATAAAAGAAGAATTATTCAACGTTCATTAATTAAAATTATTTTTAAACGTTTATTAATTAATGGAATTTTACATATTATTACTGATTCTTTTTCTTATTATGAAAGTATTTTAAAAATTTTAAAAAAATTTCATGGATTTCAAGATATATCTAAAATTTTTAAAAATTTTTTAAAAAATAACAAAATTTTTAATAGTCGTTTTAAACAGAAAGCATTAGTAAAAAAAAACAAAATATATAATCTTGTATATAAAAAAGTTTTTTAGAAAATATTTTAATAATATAATGATTATATAATAAATAATTCTAATAAATTATTTAAAAATAATTTACCGATATCAGTAGTAATCCAATATTTTTTATTTTGAATTAAATATTTTTTTTTAATAGCTATTTCAATAGGTTTTTTAATAATATTTTCTTTAAGACCTGTGTATTTTATAAAATTTTTGCGTAAACATGGTTTATATAATCTAAAATTATTCATAAAAAATTCTAATGGTATATGTTTTTTTTTAATAAAATATTTTTTTTTTATGTAATGCCCATTCATATATTCAGAAATATTTTTATTTTTTATAATTCTTATAATCTTATTTGTTTTTAAAGTTATTTTACTATGAGCTCCACAACCTATACCTAAATAATCTCCAAACTTCCAATAATTTAAATTATGTTGACATTGATATTTTAATTTAGAATAAGAAGAAATTTCGTATTTTAGATAATTATATTTATTTAAAATTTTTGAACTTTTGTTAAACATTTGAAATGTATCTTGTTCTTTAGGTAAGATAGGAGTTTTTTTATAAAATAAGGTATTACGTTCGATAGATAATTGGTATAAAGATATATGTTGAGGTTTAAAATTTATTGCATATGTTAAATCAGAAAGAAATTCTTTTAATGTTTGTTGTGGTAGTCCAAATATTAAATCAAAATTTAATGAATAAAAATTTATTTTTTTAATCATATGAATGGTTTTAATTAATTCTAAAAAAGTATAATTTCTTTGAATATTTTTTAAAATTTTTTCATTAAAACTTTGAATACCTAAAGATAAACGATTTACTCCAATTTCTTTATATTCAAAAAATACTTCTTCTTGTACGGATTTTGGATTAGCTTCTAAAGTAATTTCTATGTTTTTAGAAAAAGATACTATTTTTTTTATTTCTTGAATAAGGAATTTGATATATTTTGGATGTATGAGATTAGGTGTCCCACCTCCAATAAAAATAGAATGTATTTTTCTAGATTTTATGAAATTAATGTTTTTTTTAAGATCTAATAATAAATTTTTAATATATTTTTTAGAAGGTATATTTTCAATATTGATTGTTTTTGAATAAAAATCACAATAAGGGCATTTTTTTAAACACCATGGAATATGAATATATATACTTATTGAAGGAAGTTTCATAATTATAATATTTTTTAATATTTTTAAAAAATTTTATCTAATTTATTTTTTTATTTTTATTGATTTATTTTTAAATATTTTTTATTTTAAAAGTAAATTTTATAATTTTTTTTAGGTTGATAGTTTATATTTATAGAATTTTAAAAAAAAATAAGTATTATTTTTATATAA
Organism: Buchnera aphidicola (Chaitophorus viminalis); assembly: GCF_026122795.1. GTDB lineage: Bacteria > Pseudomonadota > Gammaproteobacteria > Enterobacterales > Enterobacteriaceae > Buchnera_J > Buchnera_J aphidicola_BK. The sequence goes on from NZ_JAIWQV010000001.1 coordinate 98,278, forward strand.
TTGTTTGATTTGTATAAAATAATTTTTTCATAAATTTATAAAATTAATTTTATATAATATTAATTTTTAATTTTGAAAAATATATTTGATTATTTGATGTTTTTTTTTAAATTATATTTTTTTTGATTAAACCAACTATTTAAAATTATTAATGCTGCCATAGAATTAATTTTAGATTGAGTGAGGAATTTTTTTCCTCCTGTATTAAACAAAATAGATTTTGCTTCAATTGTGGTATATCTTTCGTCATGTAATTTTACTTTTATATTAAATTTTTTAAATAATTTTAATGCAAAAATTTCTGTTTTAAGAGTTGTTTTTTGTTTTTTTCCTTTGGTATTTAACGGTAATCCTACAATAATTTTTTTTGGATTCCATATAGATAATAAAATATTAATTTTTTTCCAATATGTTTCTTCTTTTATATAAGAAATAAAATTTAATGGTCTGGTAGTATAAGTACAACATTCACCTATTGCTACACCTATATTCCTTGTTCCAAAATCAAAAGCTATAATAATCATTTTATTTTTTTTATTTAATAGTAATATTTATTAAAGTTTTTTAATTATTTAATAAAATTTTATGATTAATTTTTTAGATTTTATATTAAATAATTTTTTATTAAAAATTAAAATTATTTTTTTAATTTATTTTTTTTTAAATAAATTTTCTTTTAAAATACTTTATTTAAATTAAAAAATTTGTAAAATTTTTAAAAATATTTATAAATATATAAAAAAATATATGAAGTATGTTTAAAAATTTTAAAAAAAATAATCTAAAAAAGTTTTCAATATATTTTTAAGTGATTATGTTTTTTTTAATTTAATAATTTATTTCATTTTTATCATTATATAAATTTTCTGCATAGTTATCAAATCTAGAAAAATGTCCGTTAAATGTCAATCGTATATTACCTATAGGGCCGTTTCTTTGTTTACTAATAATTATTTCTGCAATTCCTTTTAAATTTGTATTTTGATGGTATATTTCATCTCGATAAATAAACATTATCAAATCTGCATCTTGTTCAATAGATCCAGATTCTCTTAAATCAGAATTAATCGGTCTTTTATCAGATCTTTGTTCTAGAGATCGATTTAGTTGAGAAAGAGCAATTATAGGTATTTTTAATTCTTTAGCTAATATTTTTAATTTTTTTGAAATTTCTGCGATTTCTAAGGTTCTGTTTTCAGAAAAAGAAGGTACATTCATTAATTGTAGATAATCAATCATAATTAAACTAAGTCCATTATTTTCTTTATAGATTTGATAAGCACGTGAACGAATTTCATTTGGTGTAAGAGAAGAAGAATCATCAATATATATATTTTTTTTTTTTAATAAAATATTTATTGTACTAGAAATTCTAGACCATTCATCATCATTTATATTTCCTGTACGTATTTTTGTTTGATCTACTCTAGATAAAGAAGATAATATTTTTATCATGATTTGTTCACTAGGCATCTCTAAACTAAATATTAGAATTGGTTTTTTATATAACATAGAAGCATTTTCACATAAATTCATAGCAAATGTAGTTTTTCCCATAGAAGGTCGAGAAGCAATAATAATTAAATCTGATGCTTGTAATCCAAATGTTTTTTGATTGAGATCTTGATATCCAGTGTCAATTCCTGTAATCTTTTTATGTGGATTTTTTATAAGTTTTTCAAGATTTGAAATAGTAATATTTAAAATTTCTTTAATATTTTTAGGTCTATTATTTTCGATTTTATTTTTTGAAAGTTTTACGAAATAAGATTCTATATAATTTAAAATTTCTTTGCTATTTTTTCCATTAGGGAAGTGTCCTAAATAAGAAATTTTTTTAGATATACTAATTAATTTTCTCATTATTGCATGTTCTTTAATAATGTTTGCATAGAAGGCAATATTTGAAATACTAAAAGTATTTTTAGTGAGTTCAGCTAAATAAGTAAAATTTATAATATTTTTAAAATTTTTTTTATTTTTAAAAGATTCTGATAGTGTAATTAAATCTATAGGTTTATTTAAATGAATTAATTTTTTCATTTCTTTAAAAATTATTTTATGTAATGGATTAAAAAAATCTTTTTCGGTTACAATTTTTTCAATTTTATTCCATTTTTTGTTATTTAACATTAATCCACCTAAAACAGATTTTTCAGCTTCTATTGAATGAGGTAATTTTTTGTTTTTTTTTACATTATTTTTTAAGTTTATATCTTCTATTTTTTTTTTAAACATAAATAATTATCCATAATTTATTTTATTTATTGTGATTTAATAATGAATATATTTTTTTAATTTTTTTTTAAAATTCGATTTTTTTATTGTTTGAACATTTAAGTTATTTAAAAAATATTTCCATTTTTTTGATCCTTTTTTTCCGTAAAAAATTCCATTTATATGACGTGTAATAGATTTTATAGGTGTATTTTTTTTTATTTCTTTATTGATATATTTAAACATATGAAATAAAATTTTTTTAATTGTTAATTTTTTATTTTTTTCAGAAAATATTTTTTGATCTATTTCTTTTAAAATTAAAGGATTTTTATATACTTCTCTTCCAATCATAACTCCATCAACTTTTTTAAGATGATTTTTTATTTCTTTAATAGATTTAATTCCACCATTAATAATAAATTTTAAATCAGGAAAATCTTTTTTTAATTTATAGATATAATTATATTTTAATGGAGGAATATTGCGGTTTTCTTTGGGATTAAATTTATTAAGAATAGCGTTTCTAGCGTGAATAATGAAAATTTTGCATAATTTATTTTGAGATATTTCATAAATAAAATTACTTAAAAAATTGTATGTATTATTATTATTAAAACCTATTCTTGTTTTAATACTTACAGGAATTGGAACAGATTTTTTTATTAAATCTAAAGATTCTAATATAATTTGAGTATGTTTCATTAAAACTACTCCTAAATTATTTTTTATCATTGATAAAGAAGGACATCCAATATTTAAGTTAATTTCATTATATTTTTTTTTATATGCTATTTTTGCACATTTAGCTATATCTTTAGGTTGATTTCCTATTATTTGTAATGAAATTTTTTTTTCTGGATCTTTATTTTTTCTTAGTTTAAATTTTTTATTTAAAATATTTTGAGTGGTTATCATTTCTGTATATAGAAATGCATTTTTTATTAATAATCTATGAAAGTATCTACAGTGTCTGTCTGTATAATTAAACATTGGAGCTACACAAAAACGTTTATTTTTCATTTATTTAAAAAATAATCTTTTAATATAATTAAATTAATTATAAAGTATTTATTTATTAAAGATAGTTTTATTAAAATATTTTTTATATTGGAGATATATTAATATGGCAAGTCGTGGAGTTAATAAAGTTATTTTAATAGGATATCTTGGACAGGATCCAGATATTCGATACATGACAAATGGATCAGCAGTAGCAAATATTAATATAGCTACTTCAGAGAGTTGGAAAGATAAAAATACAGGAGAAATTAGAGAAAAAACTGAATGGCATAAAGTAGTTTTATTTGGAAAATTAGCTGAAATTACAGGAGAATATTTAAAAAAAGGATCTCAAGTATATATTGAAGGATCTTTACAGACTAGAAAATGGAAAGATCAAAACAATTTAGAACGGTATACAACAGAAATTATTGTAAATATTAATGGATCTATGCAAATGCTTGGTAGTAGACAAAATAAATTTAATATAGATCAATCTGATGATAAAAAAAAATTTTCTAAGAAAAATTCGTTATCAAAAACTAAAACAAATATTAAACAAAATTCTAATAAAAATTTATTGTTAGACGATGAATCAAATATAGATTTTGAAGATGACATTCCTTTTTAAAAATTTTTTTGATATTAAGTTTAATTAGAATTTTTACTTTCGTATAATTAGATTATTTAATATTTTAATCTAAGATTACGAAAGTTTTTTATAAGATATTTTTTTCAAATATATATTTTTTCTTGAATAAATTTTAAAAATATATTACAAAAATCATTTAAATGAGAAATAAAAGGAGCATGATTAGATTTTTTTATAATATAAGAGTTATTATCATGTAATAAATTATTTAATAAATATGAAATTTTTATTGGAACTATAGAATCTAATTCTCCATATATTCTTAAAGTTGGAATTTTAATTTTTTGAATAACATTTCTTAAATCAATTTTTTTTAATATTTTTATATTGAATTTAATAGAAGAAATATTAGGTTTGGTTATAGAAAGCACTTTTTTTTTTAATTGTTGAATATTTTTTTTATTTGCTTTATTTTTTTGTAGATTTATAAAGTTTTTTATAGATTTTTTATAATTATAAATTAGTTCTGTTTTTAATTTTTTAATTTGAGTAAATTTCATTCCTGGCCAAAATTTTTTTTTTAGAAAACATGGAGAAGATGAAATAGTAACTAATAAAATAATTTTTTCTGGAATTTTTATAGTTAATAAAGTTGATAATATACCACCTAACGACCATCCTATTAATATAGAATTATATGGAATTTGAGATATTTTTTTGTGAATATAGTTATTTAATTCTATATAAAAATTATTTTTTATATTTGGATTAGGAAGATTAATTGTATGTATATTAAAATATTTTTTTAATTTTTTTTTTAAAAAAAACCATATTTTTTTATTAAATCCAAGTCCATATATAAGTACTAAATTGATTTTTTTTTTATTCATAATATATGATTTTATTATTTTTTAATTTATAATATTTTTTTTTTAAATATAAAATTTATATATTTTATTATATATTTTAATTAAATATATATTTAATTTAATTTTTAATATAAGATTAAGTTTATTAATAAATAAAAATTTATATTCTTATGATCAAAATTTCTGAAAATGCACAAAAATATATTTATAAATTATTATCTAAAAAAAAAAAAAATACACATATAAAAATTTTTGTAATAAATCCAGGTACTGAAAAAGCAGAATGTGAAATAGAATATTTATATCAAAAAAATGTAAATAAAAAATATAAAAAATTTAAATTTACAAAATTTAATGTTTATATAAAAAAAATTCATATACCTTTTTTAAGAAGTTCTGAAATAAAATTAATACAAAATAATTTAAATTTTGAATTAATTTTAAGATCTCCTTATATAAAAAAAAATGTTAAAAGTAGTTTTACATCTTTTGAAGAAAAAATTAATTATTTTATAGAAATGAATATAAATCCATTTTTGTATTCACATGGTGGAAAAATTATTTTAATTCAAGTGAATAAGAAAAAAGAAGTAATAATTAAATTTCAAGGTGGTTGTAATGGATGTTCTATGGTAAGTTCTACTTTAAAAAATATGGTTGAGAAACGTTTACTTGATGAGTTTCCTAGTCTTACTTTAGTACGCGATATTACTGATCATAAACCAAATATATATTCTTATTATTAAGAAAATAAAAGAATTAAAGTAACAAAAATAAAATTAAAAATTATATTATTTTAAATAATTAAAAATGATTTTAATGAGAATCTGTTATTTCTCCTCTTAAATTTTTTTTAATTTTTTGTTTAATTAAATTAAAAGAAAAATTTTGACTAAATAAGAAATGTAATTTTGTAATTGCAGCTTCAAGAGTTAAATCTTTTCCGCTAATAATTCCTGAATTAAAAAGAGTATTTCCAGTAAAATAATTTTTCATATTTACTGTTCCTGAAAAACATTGAGTAAGATTTAATATAATAATTTTTTTTTGTATGGCTTTATGTAATTGTATTAAAAATTTTTTATTTTGAGGAGCGTTACCTGTTCCATATGTATATAAAATTAAACCCTTAGTGGGTTTTAATAGACAGTTTTTGATAATTTTATTAGAAATTCCTGGATATATTGTAAGTACATTAATTGGTTGAGATGCAATATTATGAACAATTAAATTTTCATTTTTTGTATTTAAAACATTTTTTTTAATATATTGAATATTTATTCCTATTTTTAATAAAGGATTTAAATTAGGTGAAGAAAATGCATTTAATTTATTTGCATGCATTTTTGTAGTTCTGTTACCTCTATATAATTTATTATGAAAAAATAATGTTACTTCATGAATAGGATAGTGTGCTGCAATGAATAAAGAATTAAGTAAATTTTTACGACCATCAGATTTTATTTCAGAAAGAGGAATTTGAGATCCTGTAATGATAATTGGTTTATTTAGATTTTCTAAAATAAAAGATAAAGCTGAAGCAGTATAAGACATAGTGTCTGTACCGTGTAAAATTATAAATCCATCATATTTTTTATAATTTTTTTGAATATCATATGCAATATTTGTCCAATTTTGAGGTGTTATATTAGATGAATCTATAAGTGGTTGATATTCATTAATTGTAAATGTAGGAATTTCTTTTTTATAAAATTCTGGTATATTTTTTATTTGTTTTTGTAAAAAACCTGAAATAGGAATATATCCTTTATGAGATTTTTTCATTCCAATAGTACCACCAGTATATGCTATATAGATTTTTTTTTTCATATGTTGTATTAAAAAAAGAAAGAATTTAAACTTATCATATTTTTAAAATAAAATTTTTATTGAACTTTTATAAAGAAATTAAACTTTATAAAATAATTTTTTGACAATATTATAAAATATCATACACTATATTGAATTTTATTTATATAATTTATAGTTATTAAAAAAATTCTGATAAAATATATAAGAGAAAATATTGAATTAATGAATACACATATAATATTAAATAAAAATAATTTATTAAAAATTAAAAAAAGACGTACTTTTGCTATTATTTCTCATCCAGATTCAGGAAAAACTACTGTTACAGAAAAATTTTTATTATTAAGTAAAATTATTCATCAAGCTGGAACAATTAAATCAAAAAAATCTAAAAAATATGCTAAATCGGATTGGATGGAAATTGAAAAAAAAAGAGGAATTTCAGTTACTACTTCTGTAATTCAATTTTCTTATTTAAAACATTATTTAAATTTATTAGATACACCTGGACATGAAGATTTTTCTGAAGATACATATAGAGTACTTACAGCAGTAGATTCATGTTTAATGATTATTGATGCTTCTAAAAGTGTAGAAAAAAGAACAAAAAAATTAATTAAAGTAGCTCGTTTAAAAAAAATTCCAATTATTACTTTTATTAATAAATTAGATCGAAATACGCATGAATTTATAAAAATTTTAGATGATATTGAAAATAAATTAAAAATTTTTTGTATACCTATGACTTGGCCTATTGGTAGTGGAAAAAACTTTAAAGGTATTTTTAATTTTTATAATCATAAAGTTTTTTTATATTTTAAAGATTTTAAAACAGGTAATTTTAATTCAATAAAAGAAATTTCAATTATAGATTCTGTTAATTTAAAAAAATATTTAAGTAAAACAGAAATTTTTATTTTATTAGAAGATTTAGATTTAATTAAATCATATTATCATAAATTTAACAAAAAACGATTTTTAAGAGGATTAGACACACCAATATTTTTTGGAAGTGCGTTAAATAATTTTGGTTTAAGTAATGTTTTAGATGGATTAATTAAATGGGGTCCATATCCAAAATATAGAATTAGTAATTTTAGAAAAATTTATTCAGTAGAAAAAAAATTTTCAGGTTTTGTTTTTAAAATTCAAGCTAACATGAATTTAAGACATCATGATAGAGTCGCTTTTATACGTATAGTTTCTGGAAAATATATCAAAGGTATGAAAATTTTTCATGTTCGTACGAAGAAATTTAGAATTATAAATGACGCTATGAATTTTATTGCTGGAGAAAGATTTATTATTAATAAAGGTTATCCTGGAGATATCATTGGAATATATAGTAGAGGAAATATTAAAATCGGAGATACTTTTACAGAAGGAGAAAATATTGAATTTTCTGAAATTCCAAAGTTTGCACCAGATTTTTTTAAATGTATTTGTTTAAAAAATTCATTTAAACAAAAAACATTATTGCGTGGATTAAAACAACTTTCAGAAGAAGGTGTAGTTCATGTGTTTAAACCGATGATAGATAATTCTTTAATATTAGGAGTTATAGGTAATTTACAGTTTGATGTGGTGTTAGAAAGATTAAAAATAGAATATAACGTTTTGGCAAGTTATAAAAATACTAATATTTCTCATATTCGATGGATTGATTCAGATAATATTAAATTATTAGAAAAATTTAAAAATGAAAATTATTCTTCTTTAGCGTATGATTATGATAATTCTATAGTTTATTTTTCTACAAGTTTATTTAAACTAAATATTATTATTTCAAAATATAAATATATAAAGTTTTTAAAAGTGAAATAAAATTTCAAAATAAATTCTTTAAAAATAAAATAATTTTTATAAATTACATTAAATTTTTATGAGTAAATTTATTGAAATAATTTTTAAAATTTTCTTAATAAATATTAATTTAAATTTATATAAACTCAATAATTATAAAATTTATATTGTATAAATATATTTTTAATATTTTTATAAAATAAATTTATTAAAAAAAATTTTTTTTAAGATTAATGTATGAATTTTTAAAATTATTTAAATTGTTAGAAAATTTTACGCAGAATTTTTTAAAAGAATTTAAAAACAATTTAAAATTTATAAGAAATTAATACTAATAGTAAATTTATTTTTAAAGATATATCTTTTTTCAAAGATAAAAAAATAGTAATTTTTTGTATTTGAAATACTTATATATTTAAAAATTTTTTAATAGAATTTAAATTTTTTTTATAGAAAATTTTTAAAAAAATTAAAATTTTAAATTTTTTAGAGCATGTTTTTTTTAGAATAAATATTTTAAGTAATTTTTATAAAAAATATATTAAAAAAAATATATTATATAATTCATTTAATTATTGTATATATTTTTTATGAAAAAAATTTTTTAAATAATAAAATTGTATTTATTTTTATACAAAATAATAAGAATAATTTTAAATAATGATTAATATAAATTTTATAGATTAGTGATAAGAATAAATAAAATTGTATGTATATTAAAACAATAAAAAAAATTATTTAACAAAATATTTTTTTATATAATTTTAAAAAAAAATTTTATTAAAAAATTTTATAATTTTTTATCTTTTTTAAATTTTTAATTTTAAATTGAATATTTAATATTTAAAAAATTTTGGTGAGAAAGGGATTCGAACCCTTGATACAATTTCTTGTATACACGCTTTCCAGGCGTGCTCCTTAATCCTCTCGGACATCTCACCTATATATTTTATATCTATTTATTAGTTTAGTTTAAAAAAAAAAAACGTCAAGAGTTTTATATGGAAATTTTAATTAATAAAATTTGTATTCTTTATAAGAAAATTTAAAGTATATAAATATATATAAATTTAAAAATTTTTAATATATAAATAAGTTTATTTGTGAGAATTATTTATTTTTAAAATAAATTTTATATTTTATAATAATAAAATTTATAATATTCTTTCCTTATTAATTTTATAGATCAATAAATATGAAAAAAAAAGATAATTTATTTTTAATAGGTCCTATGGGTGCAGGAAAAAGCACAGTAGGAAGATATCTAGCTCAGAAACTTAAAATGAAATTTTATGATTCAGATCAAGAAATTGAAAAAAGAACTGGAGCGGACATAAATTGGGTATTTGATGTAGAAGGTGAAATAGGTTTTAGAAAACGAGAATCACGTATTATTTATGAATTAACTAATAAAAAAGGAATTGTTTTAGCGACAGGAGGAGGTTCTGTGATTTCTAGCAAAAATAGGAAATATTTATCTTCTCGTGGAATAGTAATTTATTTAAATATTACTATTATGAAACAGCTAGTTAGAACTAGAAAAAATAATAATAGACCGTTACTGCAAAATTCAGATTCTATACAACGTACTTTAGAAGATTTAGCTAAAGAACGTAATCATTTTTATAAAAGTATATCTGATATAATTATTAATGCAGATAATTATAGTCCTCATAAAATAGTTCACAATATAATTCGATCATTAAATTTATAAATATTTTATAAATGAGACAAATATGTTAAAAAAATTTATAGTAAATTTAAAAAAAAATAAATATCCAATTATTATTGGTTATAAATTGTTTAATAAAGATTACATTTTAAAATATTTTAAACACAAAAAAAAATATATTGTAATTACCAATAATACATTACTTAATTTGTGGAAAAAATATTTTTATAAATATTTAAAAAAAAGTCATATCTTTGTTGATATAATATCTATACCTGATGGAGAAAATTATAAATCTTTAAATGAAGTTAATAATATTATTACACGTCTTTTAACTAAAAATTATGGAAGAGATTCTATTTTAATAGCATTTGGAGGAGGTGTAATAGGAGATTTAACAGGGTTTATAGCATCTATTTATCAAAGAGGTATTGAATTTATTCAAATTCCTACTACTTTATTAGCTCAAGTAGACGCTTCTGTGGGTGGTAAAACAGGAGTAAATCATAATTTAGGAAAAAATATGATTGGTTCTTTTTGGCAACCAAAATATGTAATTATTGATTTATTTTTTTTATTTAGTCTACCCAAAAAAGAATTTTTATCTGGATTTTCAGAAGTAATTAAATATGCTGTTATTTTTGATAAAAAATTTTTTTCTTGGATTGAAAATAATTTTAATAAATTAAAAAATTTAGATAAAAATACTTTATTATATTGTATTTATAAATGTTGTAAATTAAAAGCAAAGATTGTCTTATTAGATGAAAAAGAAAAAAATTGTAGAGCTTTATTAAATTTAGGTCATACTTATGGTCATGCTATTGAATCATATATGAATTATAAAAATTTATTACATGGAGAAGCTGTTTCTATGGGTATTGTACTTGCATTAGAAACTTCTTATATAATAGGTATTTTAAAAAAAAATGTATTACATAGAATTATTAAATTATTAAAATGTTTTAACTTACCTGTATTACCTCCAAAAAATATGCCTGCATTAAGTTATATTTTATATATGAAAAAAGATAAAAAAAATATTTTAAGTAAAATTAGATTAGTTTTACCATCTCATATTGGTTTAGTAAAAATTTATAATAATATTAGTCAAGAAATTATTATTTCTGCTATAAAAAAAACATTACAAAGAAAATATTAAAATATTTTATTTAATGATTAAATCTTTATAAAATTTATTGATATGGTTATTTAAAATTATGAATAAAATACTTATATCACCTTCTATTTTGTCAGCAAATTTTTCTATTTTAGGAAAAGAAATAAAAAATGTTTTACAAGCTGGTGCAGATATGATTCATTTTGATGTTATGGATAATCACTATGTTCCAAATTTAACTTTTGGTCCGATAGTTTTAGAATCTATAAGAAAATATCCTATTTCAGCACCGATTGATGTGCATATTATGGCTAAACCAGTAGATAATTTAATTCCATTATTCGCTCAAGCGGGAGCTAATTTTATTACTGTTCATCCTGAATCTACGTATCATTTAGATAGAACTTTAGGTATTATTAAAGAAAATGGTTGTAAAGTAGGGTTAGCTATTAACCCTTCTGTATCTATTAATGTTATAGATCACGTTATAGATAAATTAGACTTAATTTTATTAATGTCTGTAAATCCTGGTTTTTCTAAACAAATTTTTATTGAGAATACTTTTAAAAAAATTTTTGAATTAAAAAAAAAAATAAATTTAACAAAAAAAAAAATATATATTTCTGTAGATGGTGGAGTAAAATTTTGTCATATTAAACCTTTAATAAAATCTGGAGTAAATATTTTAGTTATAGGATCTTATATATTTGATAATATAAATTCTAAATTTATTGTAAAAAAAATTAAACACGAAATAAATAATTTTAAAAATATTTCTGTAGTTTAAAGATTATAATTGAGTACATAAAAACTAATGAAAAAAAAAAAAATAACAGTGTTTAGTGCAATTCAACCTTCAGGTAATTTAACTATAGGAAATTATATTAGTGTATTAAAACATTGGAAAAACATGCAAAATAAATATAAATGTATTTTTTGTATAGCAGATTTACATTCATTAACTTCTATTAAAAAAAAAAATTTTTCATATAAGAAATCTATTTTAGATACTTTAGCTTTATATTTAGCATGTGGAGTAAATCCTAATAAAAGTATTGTTTTTATACAGTCTTTAGTTCATGAACATTCAGAATTAAATTGGATATTAAATTGTCAAACATATTATCAAGAATTAATTAGAATGACTCAATTTAAAACTAAAACAAAAAAGATAAAAAAAAAAATTAATACCGGTTTATTGAATTATCCTACTTTAATGGCAGCAGATATTTTATTATATCAAACAGATAAAGTACATGTAGGTCAAGATCAAAAACAACATATTGAATTAACTAGAAATCTAGCTATACGTTTTAATACTCATTATGGAAAGGTTTTTAAACTACCTGAAATTTTCATGTTTCAAATTGGTTCTAAAATTATGTCTTTACTTGATCCAAATAAAAAAATGTCTAAATCTGATTTAAATCAAAAGAATGTAATTTATTTATTAGAAAATTTAAACGAAATATTTAATAAAATTAAATCTTCTATTACAGATTCAGATAATCCTCCTAAAATTTTATATGATTCTATAAAAAAACCAGGTTTATCAAATTTATTAATTATTTTATCTGCTTTAAGTGAAAAATCTATATTTGAAATAGAAGATTATTTTTTAGGAAAATCTTATTTTGAATTAAAGAAAGAAGTTTTTAATATTATAAAGAAACATTTAACAAAAATTCAAAAAAAATTTTTTATTTATAGAAATAATAAATCTTATTTAATAAATATAGCACATGAAGGAGCAAAAAAAGCTTCTATTATAGCAAGAAAAACTCTTAATCAAGTTTATAAAAATTTAGGTTTTTTAAAAAAAAAATATTTATAATGTATTTTTTAAATTTTTATAAATTTTTTATGTTTTATTTTAAAAATTTTATTTTGTTTTAAATAATTTTTTATATTTTTAAAAATGATAAAAATTTATAAATATAATTAAATATTATTAATAATTTTTAAAGATGATTTTATCATTACAGAAATTATGATAAATATTAAAATTATTTTTATTGTTTTTGAATATAAAAAAAAGAAAATAATTAAAAATATTATATTTATATAATTTATTTTAAAACTTTTAATTATATTAATAGATTTGAAAAATGTAATAGTATTTTTAGAAATTTAACAAAAAAATAAATTTAATTGAAATTAAAAATAAAAAATTAAACAATAATATATAACAATATAGTTTTTTATTATAAATTTTTATTTATAGAATATTTTTTTAAAATACAATTAAATTAATGAAATTAATATTTTTTATAAGATAAATTTAATTATATAAATAAAATTAATTATATAATGTAAATCATTTTTATAAAAATGTATTAGTAATTTGTAAATTGTTGTAAATAAAATACTGAAAACGCTAAAAATAAGTTTATTAAAAACATTTTTTTATGCGTTTTTTTTATATAAAATTTTCATTAAAAATTTATTAATTTATAAAAAATTATTTCATTTATTAAATTTAATAAAAAATATGAAATTAGGAAATAATTTAATTTTTTGAAAATATATTTTTTTAATTAAATAAAATAATAAAAATAAAGTAAGATTAAAAAAATTTTAAAAATTTTTTATTTAAAAGATATTAATTAGTATTTTTATATTTAAAAAATTAAATATATTATTATTTGAAGAAATAAATATTTTTAAAGAATTATTAAAATTATATGTGATGAGATTTTTATTATAATTAAAATAATTATTTATTTTTTTTTAAAAAAAAAATAAAGATAAGTAATTTAAATATAATTTTTTTTTTATATATTATAATTAATTAATAAATTTAAATAAATAATTTTAAAATTTTAAAATTATTATTTTATTTAAAAATATATTTATTTTTATATATAAATATTTCAATTAAATTTTATATTTTCATATGTTGAAGAATAACTTTTAAAGTTTATATTTTTTTAAAGTTAAATTATAAATTTACAATATCAATGTATTTTATAAATAAAATAAACAAAAATTATTATATAATTATGTTTTAAATTTAAAAATAATTTTATTTAGGAGAATTATTTGATTTATACATTAATAGTAAAAGGTCCTGCATATGGTAAAGAAAATTCTATAAGTGCTTTATTTTTTGCTAAAGCTTTGATATCTAACAATAAACATATTTTAAAAAGTATTTTTTTTTATTGTGATGGTGTTTTAAATGCAAATAAATTTTTATCACCTGCAAAAAATGAATATGATATAAGAAAAAAATGGTGTGTTTTTAGTTTGAAAAATCAAGTTAGATTAAATGTTTGTTTTAGTGCAGCATTAAGACGTGGTATTATTGGTATAAAAGAAACATGTAATCAGAAAATTTTAGATGGAAATTTAGATATTTTTTTTAAAATTTCTAGTTTAGAAAATTTATCTCGAGATATACAAAATTCTGATAGAGTAATACAGTTTTAACAATATTAATAGATTTGAAAAAAAAACTTATATGAAAAAAATAGCATTAATTTTTTCTTATTCTCCTTATGGAAATAGTTTTAGTCAAGAAGGATTAGATCTTTTGATTTCTTTAACTGGATATACAAATCGAATTGGAGTTTTTTTTATTGGAGATGGTATTTTAAATTGTATAAAAAAACAAAAATCAAAAAAAATTTATTTTTTAAATTATACCAAAAGATTTAAGATATTAAATTTTTTAGGAATTAAAAGATTTTATTGTAATATTTCTACTCTAAAAAGTAGAGGTTTATTTGGTATAAAAAATTTTTTTTTAAAAATAAATATTTTAAGTGATATTAATTTTAAAAATGAATTATGTACTTTTGATCATATTATAAATTTTTAAGGATAAAAATGTTACATACGTTCATTAACTCTCCTTTTAAAAGTGATTTTTTATTATTTTCTACAATAATTTCAAAAAAAGATGCTGTAGTTTTATTACAGGATGGTGTTTTATTAGCATTGAAAAATAATTATTTTTTACAAAAAAAATATTTTTATTTTAAAAATAATTACGTTTTAGTAAATGATTTAAAAGCTAGAGGAATTTTAAACTCTAAAGTATCTAATTTGTTTAATCCTATAAATTATATTGATTTTGTTGATTTAACTGAAATACATAAACAACAAATTATTTGGTAAATAATTTATTTAATTTAATAAAAATATGATTAAAAATTTTAAAATTAGGAATTTATTATGACAACAATTAATCAATTAGTTCGTAAACCTAGATTAAAAAAAAAATTTAAAAGTAATGTTCCTGCATTATCTAAATGTCCTCAAAAAAGAGGTGTTTGTTTGAGAGTTTATACTACTACTCCAAAAAAACCAAATTCTGCTTTAAGAAAGGTATGTAGAGTTCGTTTAACAAATGGATTAGAAGTCACTGCTTATATAGGAGGAGAAGGTCATAATTTGCAAGAACATTCTGTAATTTTAATTAGAGGAGGTCGTGTTAAAGATCTACCTGGAGTCAGATATCATATTGTTAGAGGTGCTTTAGATTGTGCTGGTGTAAAGGATCGTAAAAATGCACGTTCTAAGTATGGAGTTAAGAAGAAAAAAAATTAATTTTTAATTAATTGTGTTTTTTTTTAAATATATTGATATAAAAGGAAAATATATGCCTCGTCGTAAAGTTATTGGATCTAGAAAAATTTTACCAGATCCAAAATATTCATCTGAATTATTAAGTAAATTTATTAACATATTAATGGTAGATGGAAAAAAATCTATTTCTGAAGTGATTGTTTATAGTGCTTTAAAAATGTTATCTAAAAAAGTTGCAAAAAAACCATTAGATGCATTTGAAAATGCATTAGAACAAGTTCGTCCTGTTGTAGAAGTAAAATCTAGAAGAGTTGGGGGATCTACATATCAGGTACCTATAGAAGTTAGACCGGTTAGAAGAAATGCTTTAGCTATGAGATGGATAATTGAATCTGCTCGAAAAAGAAATGATAAATCTATGTCTCTTAGATTATTAAATGAATTATTAGATGCTATTTCTAATAAAGGTAATGCTGTTAAAAAAAAAGAAGATATGCATAAAACAGCAGAAGCGAATAAAGCTTTTGCGCATTATAGATGGTAAGTTTAATTTTAAATGAAAGGCAATAAAATGGCTCGTCTAACACCTATTATAAATTATAGAAATATTGGAATTAGCGCTCATATTGATGCAGGTAAAACAACTACAACAGAAAGAATTTTATTTTACACAGGTGTAAATCATAAAATTGGAGAAGTACATGATGGAGCTGCTACTATGGATTGGATGGAACAAGAACAAGAAAGAGGTATAACGATTACTTCAGCAGCTACTACAGCTTTTTGGTCTGGTATGGCGAATCAATATTCTTCTCATCGAATTAATATAATTGATACTCCAGGACATGTAGATTTTACAATTGAAGTAGAACGATCTATGCGAGTTTTAGATGGAGTAATTATGGTATATTGTGCTGTAGGAGGTGTTCAACCGCAATCTGAAACAGTTTGGAGACAAGCTAATAAATATAATGTTCCAAGATTAGCATTTATCAATAAAATGGATAGATTAGGTGCTAATTTTTTAAAAGTAGTACAACAAATTAAAAAACGTTTAGGTGCAAATCCTATTCCTATACAGTTATCTATAGGTTCAGAAGAAAATTTTATTGGAGTGATAGATTTAGTTAAAATGAAAGCAATTTATTGGAAAGATGAAGATCAAGGTGTAAGTTTTACCTATAAAGATATTCCTAAAGAATTATTAGAAGAATCTATGCATTGGAATCATAAAATTATAGAATTAGTAGCTGATTCTGATGAGTTTTTGATGGAAAAATATTTTAATGAAGAAAAATTTTCTGAACAAGAAATTAAAAATGTTTTAAGAAAAAAATCTTTAAATAATGAAATTGTTTTAGTGACTTGTGGATCGGCATTTAAAAATAAAGGTGTACAATCTTTATTAGATGCTGTGATTGATTATTTACCTTCTCCTATAGATGTTAATAATATATTAAATCAAAAAAAAAATACTCATGATTCTCATAAAAATCTTAAAAAATGTCAAGATCAAGACTCATTTTCTGCTTTAGCGTTTAAAATTTCTACTGATCCTTATGTAGGAAATTTAACTTTTTTTAGAGTATATTCTGGTATGATTTCTTCTGGAGATACTATTTTAAATTCTATAAAAAATAAACGTGAACGTGTAGGTAGAATAGTACAAATGCATGCAAATAAAAGAGAAGAAATTAAAAAAGTTTATTCTGGAGATATAGCAGCAGCTATTGGTTTAAAAGATGTTAGTACAGGAGATACTTTATGTGATCCAGAAAATCCAGTCATTTTAGAAAAAATGGAATTTCCAGAACCTGTAATTTCGATTGCTGTTGAACCAAAAACTAAAGTTGATCAAGAAAAAATGGGTGTTGCATTAAATAGATTAGCTAAAGAAGATCCATCATTTAAAGTTTCTACAGATATAGAGTCTAATCAAACAATTGTATCTGGTATGGGAGAATTACATTTAGAAATTATTATTGATCGTATGAAAAGAGAATTTAGTGTTGACGCTAATATAGGAAAACCACAAGTAGCGTATAGAGAGACGATTGGAATAGAAATTAAAAATATTGAAGGAAAATATATAAAACAATCTGGAGGTAGAGGACAATATGGACATGTAGTAATAGATATTTTTCCATTAAAGCCTGGTCAAGAAGGTTATCAATTTATTAATAAAATTAAAGGAGGAATTATTCCTGGAGAATATATTTCTGCAGTAAATAAAGGAATTCAGGAGCAATTAAAATTTGGACCTTTAGCTGGATATCCTGTAGTAGATATAGGAGTTATATTACATGACGGTTCTTATCATGATGTTGATTCTTCTGAAATCGCTTTTAAGTTAGCTGCTTCAATTGCATTTAAAAGTGCATTTAAAAAAGCAAAACCAATTTTATTAGAACCAATTATGTCTGTTGAAGTAGAGACACCTGAAATGTATATGGGAGATGTTATTGGAGATTTAAATAGACGTCGTGGAATAATTGAAAGTATGATGGATCAAGATTTAAGAAAAATTATTAAATCTTTAGTTCCACTTTCTGAAATGTTTGGATATGCTACTGATTTACGTTCACAAACTCAAGGTAGAGCTTCATATTCTATGGAATTTTTAAAATATGTTACAGCTCCATCTAATATTTCAAAAAAGATTCTTGAAAAAAAAAATAAATAATGTATATCATTAAGATAAATAAATTTTAATTTTCTGATAAGGTAAAATTATGTCAAAAGAAAAGTTTGAACGTTCTAAAGTACATATTAATGTTGGAACAATTGGTCATGTAGATCATGGAAAAACTACTTTAACTGCTGCAATTACTACTGTTTTATCTAAAAAATATGGTGGCTCAGCTCGTGCTTTTGATCAAATTGATAACGCTCCAGAAGAAAAAGCGAGAGGTATTACAATAAATACTTCTCATGTGGAATATGATACTAAAAATAGACATTATGCTCATGTAGATTGTCCTGGACATGCAGATTATATAAAAAACATGATTACTGGTGCAGCTCAAATGGATGGGGCAATATTAGTAGTTGCAGCTACTGATGGTCCAATGCCACAAACTCGAGAACATATTTTATTAGGAAGACAAGTAGGAGTACCTTATATTGTTGTTTTTTTAAATAAATGTGACATGGTAGATGATGAAGAATTATTAGAATTAGTAGAAATGGAAGTCAGAGATTTATTAACACAATATGAATTTCCAGGTGATGATACTCCAATTGTTAGAGGTTCAGCTTTAAAAGCATTAGAAGGAGATGTAAAATGGGAATCTAAAATTATTGATTTAGCTAATTTATTAGATTCTTATATACCAGAACCAAAGAGAGCAATAGATGAACCATTTTTATTACCTATTGAAGATGTTTTTTCTATTTCCGGAAGAGGAACAGTAGTAACTGGAAGAGTAGAACGAGGAATAATTAAAATAGGTGAAGAAGTAGAAATTGTAGGCATTAAACCTACTACAAAAACTATTTGCACTGGTGTAGAAATGTTTAGAAAATTATTAGATGAAGGACGTGCAGGTGAAAATATTGGTGTTCTTTTAAGAGGTACAAAAAGAGAAGATATTGAGAGAGGTCAAGTTTTATCAAAACCAGGAAGTATTTTACCTCATGTAAAATTTGAATCTGAAGTATATGTTTTATCTAAAGAAGAAGGAGGTAGACATACACCATTTTTTAAAGGATATAGACCTCAATTTTATTTTAGAACAACTGATGTAACAGGTTTAGTTGAATTACCAAAAGATATTGAAATGGTTATGCCGGGAGATAATATCAAAATTACAGTGACTTTAATACATCCTGTAGCTATGGAAGATGGATTAAGATTTGCTATTAGAGAAGGTGGAAGAACTGTAGGAGCAGGTGTAGTATCTAAAGTTATTAGTTAAAACTTAATTTATTAAATAAATAATTTAAGTTTAAGAATATAATTTTTAATCAAGAAAAGAAAGATTTCTTTTCTTGATTTTAATAGTAATTTGAAATTTTAAAATTAATATTAATATTAGATAAATAATAATATAGTATTAATTTGTAAAAAGATTTATTTTATAATATTATTTATAAATAAATTATTAAAATTTAATTATTCTAAAAAATATTTAATATTTTAATATAAAATTACTTATTTCTAAGATTCTTTCTATATTTTATAGAAAGAAATTTTTAGTTTTTATTATAATCAATAATTGGAGTTCTGACATTATGCAGAACCAAAGAATTAGAATACGTTTAAAAGCGTTTGATCATAAATTAATAGATCATTCGACTGCAGAAATTGTAGAAACTGCAAAAAGAACTGGAGCTCAAGTAAATGGTCCAATACCTTTACCTACAAAAAAAGAAAAGTTTACAGTTCTAATTTCTCCTCATGTTGATAAAGATGCACGTGATCAATATGAAATTCGTACTCATAAAAGACTAATAGATATTATAGAACCGACAGAAAAAACTGTAGATGCTTTAATGAGATTAGATCTTGCTGCAGGAGTAGATGTTCAAATAAGTTTAGATTAATAATTTATTTTTAAAGGAGTTAATAAAAAATTGTGCTTGGATTAGTAGGTAAAAAAATTGGTATGACAAGAATTTTTAGTGAATCAGGAAATTCAATTCCTATAACTGTAATTGAAATAGTGGAGAATAGAATTACGCAAATTAAAGATCAATATTTAAAAAAATTTTTTACAATACAATTAACTACTGGAGAAAAAAAAAATAAAGTTTTAAATAAACCGAAATTAGGACATTTTAAAAAAAATAATATTCAACCAGGTCGTGGATTATGGGAATTTAAAGTTTTAGACAAAAGTAAATTTTTTGTAGGTCAAAATTTATATGTAGATTTTTTTAAAGATATAAAAAAAGTAGATATTACAGGAATTTCTAAAGGAAAAGGTTTTTCTGGTACCATTAAGCGTTGGAATTTTTCTTCTCAAGATGCTTCACATGGAAATTCTTTATCACATAGAGCACCTGGATCAATTGGACAAAATCAAACTCCAGGACGTGTATTTAAAGGTAAAAAAATGTCAGGTCATTTGGGAAATAAAAAAGTTACGATACAAAGTTTATCAGTAGTTGAAATTAATAAAAATAAAAACTATCTTTTAATTAAAGGTTCAGTTCCTGGTATGTTAGGTGGAAATTTAATTATTAAACCTTCTGTAAAAAACATAAAAGGAGTGAATGTATGGAATTAATTTTAAAAGACACTAAAGAAGTAGTAAAGATATCGTCTAAGATTTTTAACTGTGATTTTAACGAATTATTAGTGAATCAAGTTTTAAAATCATACTATTATTCTCAAAGACAAGGTACTAAATCTCAAAAAAGTAAAGCAGAAGTTTCTGGATCTGGAAAAAAACCTTGGCGTCAAAAAGGAACAGGAAGAGCTCGTGCAGGATCTTTAAGAAGTCCTCTTTGGCGTTCTGGAGGTGTAACGTTTGCTTCTAAACCTAAAAATTATTTTAAAAAAATTAATAAAAAAATGTATCGTGGAGCATTAAAATGTATATTATCTAAATTAATTAAAGATGATTGTATGATTGTTTTTAAGGAATTTAAAATTCAATTTCCTCGTACAAAAGTATTATTAAATAAATTAAATAAAATTTGTACAAAACATGTAATGATTATAAAAGAAAAAATAGATAAAAATATTTTTTTAGCTTCTAGAAATTTATATAAAATTACAGCTGTGAATTTAGATTCTATAAATCCTTTAATTTTATTGAATTATAGAAAAATTTTAATAACATTACAAGCATTAAAAAAATTAGAGGAAATTCTTGAATGTTAAAACAAAACTTCTTATTTCAAACTATTCAATCTATATATGTTTCAGAAAAATCTAATCAATCTAAAGAAAATAATGTATTAGTTCTTAAAGTTGATAAAAAAGCTACTAAAAAAGAAATTAAAATATCTGTAGAAGAAATGTTTAAATTAAAAGTAAGAAAAGTAAATCTTTTAAATGTTAAAGGTAAAAAAAAAAATAAAGGTAAAAACATATTTTTTAAAAAGAATTGGAAAAAAGCATATGTTTTTTTAAATTCTAATCAAAATTTAGATTTTTTAAATAATTCAGCATAAATTAGAGAATAAAATTAATGACAATTGTTAAATGTAAACCCACTTCTCCTGGACGTCGCCATGTAATCAAGGTAGTAGATTCTAATTTATATAAAGGTCAACCATTTTCTAATTTATTAAAGAAAAATAATAAAAGCGGTGGAAGAAATAATAAAGGTAGAATTACTACTAGACATATTGGAGGAAGACATAAAAGAGCATATCGAATAATAGATTTTAAAAGAACGAAAGATAATATTTTTGCTTCTGTGATTCGTTTAGAATACGATCCTAATCGTTCTTCAAATATTGCTTTAATTTTATATAGAGATGGAACATATAGTTATATTTTAGCACCTAAAGGTCTTAAAATTGGATCTAAAATATGTTCTGGAAAAAATGTAGGTATTAAAATAGGAAATTCTCTACCATTAAATAAAATTCCTATAGGTTCATTTATTCATAATGTTGAATTAAAACCTGGTAAAGGAGGACAACTAGCTCGTTCTGCAGGGAGTTATTTACAAATTATTTCTAAAGAAAATGATTATGTTAGTGTACGTATGCGTTCTGGAGAAATGAGAAAAATATTATCAAATTGTAGAGCTACTATTGGTGAAGTAGGAAATTCTGAACATATGTTACAAGTTTTAGGAAAAGCAGGAGCTTCTCGTTGGAGAGGAATTAGACCCACTGTACGTGGTACTGCTATGAATCCTATTGATCATCCACATGGAGGAGGTGAAGGTAGAAATTTTGGGAAACATCCAGTGACTCCATGGGGTATACAAACTAAAGGTAAAAAAACAAGAAGAAATAAAAGAACACAAAAATTTATTATTCGTTCTAGAAAAAAATAATTTATTACATATAGGATATATTTTATGCCACGTTCTTTAAAAAAAGGACCATTTATTGATTCAAGTTTATTAAAAAAGATAGATATATCTATATCTCAAAAAAGTAGAAAACCGATTAAAACATGGTCTAGAAGATCTACTATTTTTCCAAATATGGTTGGTTTAACTATTGCAGTACATAATGGAAAACAACATATTCCTATTTTTATTACAGAAGAAATGGTTGGTCATAAATTAGGTGAATTTTCTTTAACCAGAACTTATAGAGGTCATTCAGCTGATAAAAAAATTAAACAACGTTAATTCCGTTTATATAAATAAGGAAAACATTTGTGAAAGTTTTTGCTACGTATAAAAAAGCTCGTTCTTCTGCTCAAAAATTAAGATTAATTGCAGATGAAATTCGTGGAAAAAAAGTAGAAACAGCATTGAATATATTAAATTTTTCTAAGAAAAAAGCAGCATTATTAATAAAAAAAGTATTAGAATCTGCAATTTCTAATGCAGAAAATAATCAAGGATTAGATATTGATTTATTAAAAATTTGTGAAATTTTAATAGATGAAGGTCCAACTATAAAACGTATGATACCTCGTGCTAAAGGAAAAGCAGATCAAATATTGAAACGTACTAGTCATATTAAAATTGTAGTATCAGAATTGTAATTTGGAGAGATATAATTATGGGACAAAAAGTACATCCACATGGAATGAGATTAGGAATTATTAAACAATGGAATTCTATATGGTTTTCTAATAGTAAAAATTTTTCTGAATATTTAAGTAATGATTTTGAAGTACGGCAGTTTTTAATGAAAAAATTATCTCGAGCATCCGTTTCAAAAATTATTATAGAAAGACATTCTAAAACTATAAAAGTGATTATATATACTTCTAGACCAGGAATTGTAATTGGAAAGAAAGGTGAAGATATAGAAAATTTAAAAAAAATTATTTCAAAGATTTCTAAAGTACAATCTCAAATTACTATTTCAGAAATAAGAAAACCAGAGTTAGATGCAAAATTAGTAGCAGATAACATTGCATCTCAATTAGAAAAAAGAGTAATTTATCGTCGAGCTATGAAAAGAGCTATTCAAAATTCTATGAGACATGGTGCTAAAGGAATTAAAGTAGAAATTAGTGGAAGATTAGGTGGTTCAGAAATTGCTAGAACAGAATGGCAAAGAGAAGGCAGAGTACCATTACATACATTACGTGCAGATATTGATTATAGTTTTGTTCCAGCTCATACTATTTATGGTGTAGTAGGAGTGAAAGTTTGGATTTTTAAAGGAGAAATTTTAGGAGGAATGCCAAATATTGAAGATAAAAATTATTCTAATATAAATTTTACTAAAAATAAAAAAAATAAAAGATAGTAAGGAGAATTTTTATAATGCTTCAACCTAAACGTACCAAATTTAGAAAAATGCATAAAGGACGTAATAGAGGTATAATTGTAAATGATAAAATTATTTTTGGAACTTTTGGTTTAAAAGCAATTACAAGAGGTCGTTTAACATCTCGTCAAATTGAATCTGCTAGAAGAAGTATTGCTCGATATGTGAAAAAATTAGGAAAACTATGGATACGTATTTTTCCAGATAAACCAATTACTCAAAAACCTTTAGAGGTTAGAATGGGAAAAGGAAAAGGAAATGTTGAATATTGGGTTTCATTAGTTCAACCAGGAAAAATTTTATATGAAATTACTGGTATTTCTGAAGAAGAATCTCGTCAAGCATTTAAATTAGCTTCAGATAAATTACCTGTGAAAACTATATTTGTTTATAAAGTGGAAGATTTATGAAGATTAGTGAATTAAGAAATAAAAAATTAGATTTTTTAAATACAGAATTGTTAAATTTATTGAAAGAAAAATTTAATTTAAAATTACAATTTTCTTCTAATAAATTAAAACAAACTCATTTATTAAAAATAAATAGAAAAAATATTGCAATTATTAAAACAGTCATATCTGAAAAGGATCGATTACATGTCAGAAAAAAGTAAATTTTTACAAGGAGTAGTAATAAGTAATAAAATGCAAAAGTCTATTATTGTTCTTGTAGAAAGATTTATTAAACATCATACATATAAAAAATTTATAAAAAAAAGAACTAAATTTTTCGTACATGATGAATATAATAAATGTTCTATTGGAGATTATGTATATATTAAAGAATGTCGTCCTATTTCTAAAAATAAATCTTGGACTTTAGTGAATATTATAAAAAAATAATATTTAATTAAATTTTGTAATATTTATAAATTTTAAATTTTTTATACAAGGTTAATATAAATGATTCAAGAACAAACTATATTAAATATAGCAGATAATTCTGGAGCTCGTTCGGTAATGTGTATTAAAGTATTAGGTGGATCTAAACGTAGATATGCTAATATTGGAGATATAATAAAAATTGCTGTTAAAGAAGCTATTCCTCGAGGAAAAGTAAAAAAAGGAGAAGTGTTAAAAGCAGTTATAGTTAGAACTAAAAAAGGTATTCGAAGATCAGATGGTTCTGTATTAAGATTTGATAGTAATGCATGTGTTGTTTTAAATAATAATGAACAACCAATTGGAACGCGTATTTTTGGTCCAGTTACTCGTGAGTTACGTACAGAAAAGTTTATGAAAATTATTTCTTTAGCTCCTGAAGTATTATAAAATTTACAGGTATAATAACATGGCATCAAAAATTCGTATTAATGATAAAATAATTGTTATATCAGGAAAAGATCGCGGTAAAATTGGAATAGTAAAAAAAATATTTTCTAAAAATAAAGTGATTGTTAAAGGTATAAATATAGTAAAAAAACATATTAAACCTATTCCAGCAGAAAATAAATTAGGTGGTATTATAAAAATGGAATCTTATATTCATATTTCTAATATCGCTCTTTTAAATCCTAATACAAATAAACCGGATAAAGTAGGATTTAAGTTTAATCAAGGAAAAAAAATTCGTTTTTTTAAGTCTAATAATTTATCTATTAAATAAATTGGAATATAATAATGATTGATATGTATAATTTTTATAAAACACAAGTCATTCCAAAGTTTATTAAAAAATTTAATTATACTTCTATAATGCAAGTACCAAAAATAGATAAAATTACATTAAATATGGGAGTAGGAGAAGCTTTAGTTAATAAAAAAAAATTAGAATATGCAATATCTGATTTAACTTTAATTTCTGGACAAAAACCTATAGTAACAAAAGCTAGAAAATCAATTGCAGGATTTAAAATTAGACAAGGAAATGCGATTGGATGTAAAGTTACTTTAAGACGTTTAAGAAAATGGCATTTTTTAAATAAATTAATTAATATTGCTATGCCTAGAATTCGAGATTTTAGAGGATTTCCAAAAAAATCTTTTGATAAATGTGGAAATTATAATTTTGGTATTAAAGAACAAATTATTTTTCCTGAAATTGATTATGATAAAATTGATAAGATTAGAGGTTTAGATATATCAATAGTTACTACAGCTAAATCTAATTTAGAAGCATTTTATTTATTATCAAAGTTTAATTTTCCTTTTCGTAAATAATTTAATTAAGGTTTTATTACATGGCTAAAAAATGTATGAAAGAAAGAGAAATTAAAAGAAGATATTTATCTAAAAAATTTTACAATCAAAGAATGGAATTAAAATCTATAATTAAAAATATAAAATTGTCTAAAGAAAAACGTTGGAAAGCTGTTTTAAAATTACAAAAATTACCTCGAGATTCTAGTATATCGCGTCAGAGAAATCGTTGTTATATTACAGGTAGACCTCATGGTTTTTTAAGAAAATTTGGTTTTAGTAGAATTAAATTAAGAGAAGCAGCTATGAGAGGAGAAGTTCCTGGTTTAAGAAAATCTAGTTGGTAAAAGTATTTTAATTGTATTAAGGAAATATATTATGAGTATGCAAGATCCTATATCTGATATGTTTGTGCGCATTAAAAATGCTCAATCTGCAAATAAAATTTCAGTAAATATTCCTTTTTCTAATTTTAAAACAGAAATTGCTAAACTTTTAAAAAAAGAAGGTTATATAGAAAATTATTTTGTAAAACATATGCAGAAATCTAATTTAGAAATTTTTTTGAAATATTTTAAAGGAAAACCAGTAATAGAAAGTATTATAAGAGTTAGCAAGCCTGGATTAAGAATATATAAAACAAGGAATGAAATTCCACAAGTAATTTCTGGTTTAGGTATTGCAATTATTTCTACATCTCAAGGTGTACTCTCTGATCGAGAAGCTAGAAAAATAGGTTTAGGTGGAGAAATTATTTGTTATGTATCTTAATTAAAGGAAAAAATATGTCTAGAATTGCTAAACGTTCTATTATAGTTCCTAATAATATTAAAGTAATATTAAAAAATCAAGATATTGTGATTCAAGGGGAAAAAGGTACGTTAAAACGTACTTTTAATAAATTAGTAAATATTAGTTATATAAATAATATATTAACTTTTAAAGCGCGTTATAAATCTGATTCATTAGGATGGATGCAAGCAGGAACTGCTAGATCATTAACCAATTCTATGATTATTGGAGTGACATGTGGATTTTCTAAAAAATTGCATTTAATCGGGGTTGGATATAAATTTTCTATAGAAAATATAAATACAAATGAACTTATATTATCTTTAGGATATTCACATAATATTAAATATATTTTTCCATTAGGAATTAATATTGAATTAATTTCATCAACGGAAATTCTAATTAAAGGTATAGATAAGCAATTAGTAGGTCAAGTTTCTGCAAATTTAAGAAAATATCGTAAACCTGATTCTTATAAAGGAAAAGGTGTACGATATTTCAATGAATTTGTAAAAACTAAAGAGGCAAAGAAAAAGTAATATGAAAAATATGAATTTAGTTAAATATTCTAGAAAAAAAAGAGCTTTAAAAATACGTAAAAAATTAAAATCTTTAAAAAAGGTACGTTTAGTCGTATATAGAACTTCTCGTCATATTTATGCTCAAATTATTTCTTGTAATAATTTTTCTGTTTTAGTAACTGCATCAACTTTAGAAAAAGATATTAATAAAAATTTAGGATATACTGGAAATAAAATTTCTGCTGAAATTATTGGTAAAATTATTGCACAACGTGCTTTAAAAAAAGGAATTACAAAAGTATCTTTTGATCGTTCAGGTTTTAAATATCATGGAAGAATTGAATCTTTAGCGAATTCTGCACGTAAATATGGTCTTCAGTTTTAAGGTATAAAATTATATGATTTATTTTGAAAGAAAAAATATTAAAGATTTACAAGAAAAATTAATTACTTTAAATCGAGTTTCTACAACTGTAAAAGGTGGACGAATTTTTTCATTTAGTGCTTTAGTTGTAGTAGGTAATAATAAAGGAAAAGTTGGTTTTGGATACGGAAAATCTAAAGAAGTTCCGTTTGCTATTCAAAAAGCAATGGATAAAGCTAGAAAAAATATGATTAGTTTTACATTAAAAAATAATACTTTACAACATACAGTTTATGAAACTTATACTAGTTCTACAATATTTATGAAACCTGCTGCAGCAGGAACTGGAATTATTGCTGGTGGTGTAATGCGTTCTGTATTAGAAGTTTCTGGTATAAAAAATGTTTTAACTAAAATATATGGATCTACTAATCCAATTAATGTAGTTAGAGCTACTATTAATGGATTATGTAACATGAAATCTCCAATATATATTGCTAATAAAAGAAACAGGTCAATTCGAGATATTTTTGAGTAAAAATATTATGAAAAAATTTTTAATAATTCAACAAATTAAAAGCAAGATTGGTATCTTACCTAAACATAAAAATGTTTTAAAAGGTTTAGGATTGCGTTATATTAATCATGTAGTAAAAAGAAGAAAAAATAAATCAATTTTAGGTATGATCAAAAAAATTTCATATATGTTAAAAGTAACATAGGTAACTTTTATGTATTTAAATACTATATTTAAAAATTCTTGTCAAAAAAAAAAAAAACGTGTAGGTAGAGGCATTGGTTCTGGTTTAGGAAAAACTGCAGGTAGAGGGCATAAAGGTCAAAAATCTAGAACTGGAAGTAGAATTAAAAGAGGCTTTGAAGGAGGTCAAACTCCTTTATATCGAAGAATACCAAAATTTGGTTTTAATTCAAAAAAAAAAAAATATAGATCAGAATTAAAATTATCAGAATTATTAAAATTAAATAAAAAATTTATTGATTTAAATCTTTTAAAAAAAAGAAATATAATCAAATCATACATTAAATGTGTGAAAATTATTTCTTCTGGAAAAATTTCAACTCCTTTAATAATTAAAGGTTTATCTGTAACACAAGGAGCTCGTTTATGGATTGAATCTTGTGGAGGAAAGATTGAGGAATAATAATATAGAATGGATAAAAAATTAAATTTAAATTTTAAAAATATTAGTATGAATTTTTCTGAAATTAAAAATAGATTATTGTTTTTAATTTTTGCATTGATAATTTTTAGATTAGGTTCTTTTATTCCTGTACCTGGAATTGATACAGCATCTTTGTCTAAATTATTAAGAAATCAACAAGGTACAATTGTAGAAATGTTAAATATGTTTTCTGGAGGATCTTTAAATAGAGCTTCTATTTTTTCTTTAGGTATTATGCCGTATATTTCATCTTCAATTATGATACAATTATTAACTTTTATTTATCCAACTTGGAAAGATTTAAAAAAAGAAGGTGAAGCTGGTCGTGAAAAAATTAATCAGTATACTAAATATTTAACAGTTTTTTTGTCAATTATACAAGCTGTAGGAATTTCTTTAAGTTTACCTAATATGCCAGATATGAAAGTATTAATTTTTAAATTAGACTTATGTTTTTATTTAACAACTATAGTTAGTTTAGTTACTGGAACAATATTTTTAATGTGGATTGGAGATTTAATTACAGAATATGGACTTGGAAATGGAATTTCTGTAATAATTTTTGCAGGAATTATGGCAAATTTACCAATAGCTGTATTTCATACTTTAGAAGCATTAAGATTAAATAATTTAAATATATTATTATTAATATTTACAGTAATTTTAATTTTTTTGATTATTTATTTTGTTGTTTTTATTGAAAAAAGTCAAAGAAAAATTATAATTCATTATTCTAACAGACAACAAAATAATAGAATGCATTTTTCTCAAAATATAGCTCATTTACCATTAAAGATTAATATGTCTGGAGTTATTCCAGCAATTTTTGCTTCTAGTGTGATTTTATTTCCAACAACTATTGCATCTTGGATAAAAGAAAATAATCATAGTTCTTTATATTTATTAAATTTTATTTGTGATAATCTTCAACCAGGAACATTTTTATATATATTTTTATATACTATTTCTATTATATTCTTTTGTTTTTTTTATACTAATTTAGCTTTTGATTCTAGAGAAACTTCAGATAATTTAAAAAGATCTGGAGCTTTTATTCAAGGAATTAGACCTGGTGAACACACTTCGAATTATATTAGAAAAATTATGTTTCGATTAACTTTTATTAACTCGATATATATTGTTTTTATTTGTTTAATTCCAGAATTAATACATTTTTTAACACATGTTCCGTTTTATTTTGGAGGAACTTCATTATTAATAGTTGTTGTGGTAATTATAGATTTAATTACGCAATTACAAACATTAATGGTTTCTAGGCAATATAAATCTTCTTTTCGAAGAGCAAATTTAAATTTAAAAAAATAAATTTTTATTAATATTATTGAGGAGATTTCATGAAAGTTCGCACTTCTATAAAAAAATTATGTAGAAATTGCAAAATTATACGAAGAAAAAATGTAGTACGAGTAATATGCAGTAATGATCCTAAACATAAACAAAGACAAGGATAAAAATTAAATATTTTTAAATAAAAATTTATTAAATAATTTTTTATTAATAATAAGGAGTTTAAATTGGCTCGTATAGCAGGAATAAATGTTCCTGATCAAAAGCGTACTATAATAGCTTTAACATTTATTTATGGAATTGGAAAATCTCGTTCTAAAATTATTTGTAATATTTTAAAAATAAATCAAATAACAAAAATTTCAGAATTAAGTAAAGATCAAATAGAAGATTTAAGATTAGAGGTAGCAAAATTTATTGTAGAAGGTGATTTAAGAAGAGAAAATACTTTAAATATTAAAAGATTAATAGATTTAGGATGTTATAGAGGTATACGTCATCGTAGAAAACTTCCTGTACGAGGACAACGTACTAAAACTAATGCCCGTACTAGAAAAGGACCACGTAAACTAATAAAAAAATAATATAGGTAATTAAAATTTTATGCAAAAAAAAAAAATTCGAATAAAAAAACGCATTAAAAAAAAAATTTCAGATGGTATAGCGCATGTTTATGCATCTTTTAATAATACTATTGTTACTATTACTGATAAAAAAGGAAATTCTTTAGGATGGGCTACTTCTGGTGGTTCTGGATTTCGTGGTTCTAGAAAATCTACTCCTTTTGCTGCTCAAGTTGCTGCAGAAAAATGTGCTGAAAAAATTAAAGATTATGGTATAAAAAATTTAGAAGTGATGGTGAAAGGTCCTGGTCCTGGAAGAGAATCTACTATTCGAGCGTTAAATGCTGCAGGATTCAGAATTACAAATATTACAGATATTACTCCTATTCCTCATAATGGATGTAGACCACCTAAAAAAAGACGAGTTTAATTTTTTTTTAAAATTTAAAAAAATAAAAAGAGTATTTTATGGGAAAATATTTAGGTCCTAAATTAAAATTATGTAGACGTGAAAAAACAGATTTATATTTAAAATCTGGTTTAAGATCTATTGGTTCAAAATGTAAAATGGATCATTTACCAGGACAACATTATGTCAGAAAGAAAAGAGTTTCAGAATATGGTAAACAATTACGAGAAAAACAAAAAGTACGTCGTTTATATGGAATTTTAGAAAAACAATTTAGAAATTATTATAAAATTTCTGTTCGATCTAAAGGAAATACTGGAGAAAATTTATTAAGGTATTTAGAAAATAGATTAGATAATATCGTTTATAGAATGGGTTTTAGCACGACAAGATTAGAAGCACGACAGTTAGTTAATCATAAATCTATTACTGTAAATAAAGTTATAGTAAATATTCCTTCATATCAAGTGTCTCCTAATGATGTTATAGAAGTTCGAGATAAATTTAAAAAGCATTTAAGAATTAAAGCTGCTTTAGAACTTTCTGAGCAAAAAGAAAAATCAGCATGGATGGAAGTAGATTCAGTAAAAATGAAAGGAGTTTTTATTAGAACACCAGATAGAATAGATTTATCTTCTGAAATTCAAGAGCATTTAATAGTAGAACTTTATTCGAAATAATTTTTTTAAAGGTTGAATAATGACAGATTCATTAATGAATTTTTTAAAACCTCGTTTAGTAAATATTCAACAATTTAATTATAAACATTCTAAAGTTACTTTAGAACCTTTAGAACGTGGTTTTGGACATACTTTAGGAAATGCATTACGTAGAATTCTTTTGTCTTCTTTACCTGGATGTGCTGTAACTGAAGTAGAGATAGAAGGAATTTTACATGAATATAGTACTAAAGAAGGAATTAAAGAAGATATATTAGAAATTTTATTAAATTTAAAAGAATTACCTGTAAAAATTTATGATAAAAATTTTTCCTATTTAACTTTACAAAAAAAAGGAATAGGTGTAGTAACTGCTTCTGATATTCAATGTGATTCAAGTGTAGAAATTGTGAATTTAGATCATGTGATATGTAATTTAACTAATTATTCTTCTTGTATTAATATGAAAATTAAAGTAGAAAAAGGAAGAGGATATTCTCCAGCATCGACTCGTTTTAAAAATAATATTCATGAAAATAGTATAGGAAAATTATTTATCGATGCATGTTATAGTCCTATTGAACGTATTTCTTATCAAGTAGAAGCTGCTAGAGTAGAGCAAAGAACAGATTTAGATAGACTAATAATAGAATTAGAAACAAATGGAACTATTGATCCTGAAGATTCAATTCGACAAGCTGCGACTATTTTATCTAAGCAATTAGAATATTTTGTTGATTTAAAAGATGTTAGTGAACCAATAGTTCCTATTGTTCAACCTGAATTTGATTCAATTTTGTTAAAACCTGTAGATGACTTAGAATTAACTGTAAGATCTGCAAATTGTTTAAAAGCAGAATCAATACATTATATTGGTGATTTAATACAAAAAAATGAAGTAGATTTATTAAAAACTCCGAATTTAGGAAAAAAATCATTAACTGAAATTAAAGATATTTTAGCTGCTAGAAATTTATCATTAGGAACAAAATTAGAAAATTGGCCTCCAAAAAGTATTTTAGAAGAATAAAATAGATTTAAAAAAGGAAGATTATAAATTATGCGACATCAAAAAGTTGGTCGTAAATTAAATAGAACAGGTAGTCATTTAAAATCAATGTTAATAAATTTATCATGTTCATTATTTTTACATGAAAAAATTAGAACGACTTTAGCAAAGTCAAAAGAATTAAGAAGAGTAGTTGAACCTATTATTACAGTCTCTAAAATTGATAATTTACATAATCGAAGATTTATTTTCTCTAAAATTAGAAATAATAATATTTTACATAAATTATTTACAGATTTAGGTCCTTTTTTTAAAAATAGATTAGGTGGATATACTAAGATTATTAAATGTGGTTATAGAAATGGAGATAAATCTCCTATGGCGTATGTTTTATTAGTTGAAAGACATCATATACAAAATAAAATTTTAAAGAGTGAATAATAAATTATTTTATATATAAAAAACAAAACGGCATAGGTATGCCGTTTTGTTTTTTATAGAAATTATTTCATTTTATATATTTTTTAAAATTATATAATGTTACCGATTTGAAATAATTTTTTATAAGAATGTATGATTTTATCTACTGTATTTTTTTTTTTTCCAGAAATTTGTAATTTTATAATATTAATAAAATTTTTTTTTGTACTTATTAATATTCCATTGGAATCAGCTTTAATAATTTTTCCAGGAGTAGTTTTTTTATGAGATTGAACAATATTTACTTTCCAAATTTTAATCATAATTTTATTTATAAAAAAAAAAGTTCCTGGCCATGTATTAAACGCTCTAACTTTTTTTTCTATTTTTGAAGCTTTTTCATTCCAGTTTATTAAACCGTCTTTTTTATATATTTTTTTTGTATAAGTTGCATCATTTTCTTTTTGCGGAATAGAAATATTTTTTTTTAAAAAAATGTTTTTTAAAAATTTAATTAAAGATTTTTTTCCTAAAATACATAATTTTTTTTTTAATGTTTTATATGTATCTTTTTTTTTTATATTAATTGATTTTTTATATACAATATTTCCTGCATCTAATTTATCATTTATTTGAATAATACTAATTCCAGTTTTTTTTTTTCCTTTAAGTATAACCGATTGAATAGGAGATGGACCTCTAAATTTTGGTAATAAAGAAGTATGAATATTAATACATCCTAAAGAAAAAATTTTAATTATTTTATTTGGTATCATTAATCCAAAAGAAACAACAATCATTATATCTGGTTTTAATTTTTTTAAGATTTTATAATATTTTTCTGAATTTAATGAATTTAACTGTATTAATGATAATTTATTTTTTATAGCTATCTTTTTTATTTCTGAAAATTGAATTTTTTTTCCTCTACCAATTTTTTTATCTATTTTTGTAATTACAGCTAATATATTAAATTTTTTTACAATTAATTCATTTAAATGAATAGAAGAAAATTTATCAGTTCCTGCAAAAATTATTTTAATATTTTTCATGATTTTTTTTTAATTAATTTTTTTTTAATTCTATTCTTTTTTAAAGATGATAAATAATCTATAAACAATGTACCGTTTAAATGATCTATCTCATGTTGTATACATACAGAAAGTAAAGATTTTGCATTTAAAATGAAATTTTTTCCATAAGCATTATATCCAGAAACAGTTATATATTTAAATCTAGAATTAATACTGTATTCGTAATTTGGAATAGATAAACATCCTTCTTTAATTTTTATTTTTCCATTTTTTTTTTGAATTTTAGGATTAATTAAAACTAATGGATATTTTAAAGGATATATTTTATCTATAACTATAATTTGTAATTGAATATCTACTTGTATTGCAGCTAAACCAATTCCTTTTTTTTTATACATTGTATGAAACATTTTTCGAACTATATTTTGAATATTTTTATCAAAAATTTGCACCGGTTTAGCAATTTTTCGAAGATTTTTGTTTGGATATTTTAATATTTTAAAAATAGACATTTTTTAATTTTTTTAGATTTTAAATGTGAAATATAATACATTATATAAAAAGAATTTTATAAAATAAAAAAATATATTTTTTTAAATAATTTTATATAAAAGGATTTTTTTTTATGAATAAAAATTTTTTGTCTTCTTTACAAATTTGTATACAAAAATTAAATCAAAATGAAGTAATAGCATATCCAACAGAATCAGTTTTTGGATTAGGTTGTAATCCAGATAGTGAAGTTGCAGTAAAAAAATTGTTATTTATAAAAAATAGAACTATAAATAAAGGATTTATATTAGTATCTTATCATTATAATCAATTAATTCCTTATATTATTGAAAAAAAAATTTTACAAAAAAAACATCTTTTATTAAATAAAAAACAATTTTTAACCTATCTTGTTCCAGCTCATTCAAAAGTACCAATTTGGTTAACAGGAAATTCTAAATTAATTGCTGTAAGAATTACTCAACATAAATTAATAAAAAATTTATGTTTTTATTTTAATAAACCTATTATTTCTACAAGCGCAAATATTTCTGGTGAAAAACCTTGTGAAACTATAACACAAGTTAAAAAAATTTTTGGTCAAGATTTTCCAATTTTGAATGGATTTTTAGGAAATAAAAAAAAACCTTCTAAAATTATAAATTTGTTAACTGGAGAAGTAATACGTGCTTAATTTTAATAAAAATATTTGTTATGCTGTTTTTGGAAATCCAATAAATCATAGTAAATCTCCTAAAATACATAATTTTTTTTTTAAAAAATATAATTTTAATGAAAAATATATTCGAATTTGCGCTTCAAAACAATTTTTTTTAAAAGAAATTTTAAATTTTTTTGAAAATGGAGGTAAAGGAGCAAATATTACTTTACCATTTAAAGAAAAAGTGTTTTCTATTTGTACAGTTTTAACAAAAAGAGCACAGATATCTGGTTCTATTAATACATTAAAAAAAAATAATATAGGTATTATTGGAGATAATACAGATGGAATTGGTTTACTTACAGATTTAAAATATAAAAATTTAATTAGTAAAAATGATAATATATTAATTTTAGGTGCAGGTGGAGCAGCTAGAGGAATTATTTATCCTTTATTAAAATTTGGATGTAATATTTATATTACTAATAGAACTATACAAAAAGCTAAAATTTTATCAAAGGAATTTTTAAAATTTGGATATATTAAATATTTAAAATTAAATCAATTACATAAAAATAAATTTCAAATTATTATAAATGCTACTTCAGCTGGAATTTCTGATCATAGTTCTTTAGTTATACCTTCTAATATTTTTAATCAAAAAACTATTTGTTATGATATGTTTTATGGAAATACAGATACTAATTTTATGAAATTATGTAAAAATTTAGGTTCAAAAAAAGTATATAATGGAATAGGAATGTTAGTTAATCAAGCAGCTCATTCTTTTTTTTTGTGGACTGATATTTTTCCTAAAATAAATGATGTTTTTAATTTTTTAAAAAAATAATATAAAATATTATTTATTACAATTATTAATTGTTTCATAAAATTTTTTTTTAATGTATGATATTTTATATTTTTTTTTCTTAATTAATATAAATTACTTGACTCTTGTGTTTGAATATGTAAAATAGTTACATTAGTAAAAAATATTTTATTTTAAATATTTTATTATAATGAAATTATAAAAATTTTTTTAAAAAAAAAAAATGAAATAAATAATTTTAATAATAAAAATTAGTCCCCTTCGTCTAGCGGTCTAGGACACTGCCCTTTCACGGCAGCAACAGGGGTTCAATTCCCCTAGGGGACAATATTTAAAAAAAAATATTTCCTATTTTAAATTATTATGATATAATTACATTTTAAGTTAAACTTTATTTAAAATATTATTTTTTTAAGTTCTTTAAAAATTCGGAACAAGTATAATTTTAATTATTATCAAAACACCTGTGGGTTGTAAGGTTAAGCAAAAAAGCGTATATGGTGGATGCCTTGGCAGTCAGAGGCGATGAAGGACGTACTAATCTGCGAAAAGCGTCGATAAGTTGATAAGAAACGTTATAGTCGGCGATTTCCGAATGGGGAAACCCATCATATTTTTATATGATATTATTTATTGAATAAAATAAATAAATAAAGCAAACCAAGGGAACTGAAACATCTAAGTACCTTGAGGAAAAGAAATCAATTGAGATTCCCTGAGTAGTGGCGAGCGAAATGGGAAAAGCCCAGAGTACAAATTATAATTTTATTTTTAATAGAATAATTTGGAAAAATTAGCGATACAAGGTGATAGCCCTGTAAATGAAAAAAATATATTATAAACTCGAAAAGTAAAACGAGACACGAGAAATCTTGTTTGAAGATAGGGGGACCATCCTCTAAGGCTAAATACTCCTGACTGACCGATAGTGAACTAGTACCGTAAGGGAAAGGCGAAAAGAACCCCTGTTAGGGGAGTGAAATAGATCCTGAAACCGTATACGTACAAGCAGTAGAAGCTCAATTTTATAGAGTGACTGCGTACCTTTTGTATAATGGGTCAGCGACTTGTACTCTGTAGCAAGGTTAACCGAATTTTTAAAAAGGGGAGCCGTAGGGAAACCGAGTCTGAAATGGGCGTTTAGTTTCAGGGTACAGACCCGAAACCCGGTGATCTAGCCACGGGCAGGTTGAAAGTTAGGTAAAACTAATTGGAGGACCGAACCGACTGATGTTGAAAAATCAGCGGATGACCTATGGCTAGGGGTGAAAGGCCAATCAAACCGGGAGATAGCTGGTTCTCCTCGAAAGCTATTTAGGTAGCGCCTCGTGAAATTCATCTTCGGGGGTAGAGCCACTGTTTCGGTTAGGGGGTCATACTGACTTACCAATCCGATGCAAACTCCGAATACCGTAGAATGTTATCACGGGAGACACACAGCGGGTGCTAACGTTCGTTGTGGAAAGGGAA
Source organism: Buchnera aphidicola (Chaitophorus viminalis) (assembly GCF_026122795.1). GTDB lineage: Bacteria > Pseudomonadota > Gammaproteobacteria > Enterobacterales > Enterobacteriaceae > Buchnera_J > Buchnera_J aphidicola_BK. The sequence continues at coordinate 136,115 of NZ_JAIWQV010000001.1, forward strand.
ACAACCCAGACCGCCAGCTAAGGTCCCAAAATCATAATTAAGTGGGAAACGATGTGAGAAGGCATAAACAGCCAGGATGTTGGCTTAGAAGCAGCCATCATTTAAAGAAAGCGTAATAGCTCACTGGTCAAGTCGGCTTGCGCGGAAGATTTAACGGGGCTAAATTATGTACCGAAGCTGCGGCAGTATTTTTTTTACTGGGTAGAGGAGCGTTCTGTAAACCGTAGAAGATATATTGTAAAGTATATTGGAGGAATCAGAAGTGCGAATGCTGACATGAGTAACGATAAAGCAGGTGAAAAACCTGCTCGCTGAAAGACTAAGGTTTCCTGTCCAACGTTAATCGAGGCAGGGTAAGCCGATTCCTAAGGCGAGGCTGAAAAGCGTAGTCGATGGACAACAGGTTAATATTCCTGTGCTTGAATTTATTGCGACGGGAGGACGAAAAAGGTTAGATTATCCAAGCGACGGTTGTCTTGGTTTAAACGTGTAGACATAAATATTTAGGAAAATCCGAATATTTTTTAAGTTAAGGCGTGATGACGAGTTATTACGGTAACTAAGTAATTTATACCATATTTCCAAGAAAATTCTCTAAGCATCAGATAAATTCAAATCGTACCACAAACCGACACAGGTAGTTGGGTAGAGTATACTAAAGCGCTTGAGAGAACCCAGATGAAGGAACTAGGCAAAATGGTGCCGTAACTTCGGGAGAAGGCACGCTAACTCGTAAGTGAGAGGATTTACTCCTTTAGCTGAAGTTAGTCGAAGATACCAGCTAGCTGCAACTGTTTATTAAAAACACAGCACTGTGCAAACATGAAAATGGACGTATACGGTGTGACGCCTGCCCGGTGCCGGAAGGTTAAATCAAGGAGTCAAAGGTTAAACTTAAAGCTCTAACATGAAGCCCCGGTAAACGGCGGCCGTAACTATAACGGTCCTAAGGTAGCGAAATTCCTTGTCGGGTAAGTTCCGACCTGCACGAATGGCGTAATGATGGCTAGGCTGTCTCCATCTGGGACTCAGTGAAATTGAAATTGCTGTGAAGATGCAGTGTACCCGCGGCAAGACGGAAAGACCCCGTGAACCTTTACTATATCTTGACATTGAATATTTATATTTAATGTGTAGGATAGGTGGGAGACGTTGAATCTAATACGTCAGTATTAGTGGAGTCTACCTTGAAATACCACCCTTTAAATATGAATATTCTAACCTAGCACCGTTAACCGGTGTAGAGACAATGTCTGGTGGGTAGTTTGACTGGGGCGGTCTCCTCCCAAAGAGTAACGGAGGAGTACAAAGATTGGCTAATTACGGTCGGAAATCGTAAGTTTAGTGCAAAGGCATAAGCCAGTTTAACTGAGAGCGTGATAACGCAATCAGATGCGAAAGCAGGTCTTAGTGATCCGGTGGTTCTGAATGGAATGGCCATCGCTCAACAGATAAAAGGTACTCCGGGGATAACAGGCTAATACCGCCCAAGAGTTCATATCGACGGCGGTGTTTGGCACCTCGATGTCGGCTCATCACATCCTGGGGCTGAAGCAGGTCCCAAGGGTATGGCTGTTCGCCATTTAAAGTGGTACGCGAGCTGGGTTTAGAACGTCGTAAGACAGTTCGGTCCCTATCTGCCGTGGGCGTTGGAAGATTGAGGGGATCTATTTCTAGTACGAGAGGACCGAAGTGGACGCATCACTGGTGTTCGGGTTGTCATGCCAATGGCATTGCCCGGTAGCTATATGCGGAAAAGATAAGTGCTGAAAGCATCTAAACACGAAACTTACCCCAAGATTAATCTTCCCTGAAACTCTTGTAAGTTTACTGAAGGGACGTTGAAGACTACAACGTAGATAGGCTAGGTGTGTAAGCATAGTAATATGTTAAGCTAACTAGTACTAATGACCCGAGAGGCTTAACCTTACAACACCAGAGGTGTTTTTAAAATTTTGATTAAAAATACTTGTTACCGATTAAAAATAAATATATAAAATATGTATACTTTAATATATAATTTTGTGTATTAAAGTATACAAAGTTTAAAAAATTAATAGCCTGGTTAAAATAGTGTAATGGTACCACCTGAATCCATTTCGAACTCAGAAGTGAAACATTATAACGCCGATGGTAGTTCAGGGTCTCCCTGTGTGAGAGTAGGAAATTTCCAGGTTATTAATTTTTTTTTGAAAATCTCAAGTATAAAATAAGATAAACTTTCATTTTCAAAGTGTAATTTTTGAAAATAAAAGTTTATTTTTTCACATCGTTAATTTAATAATTTATATTAATTTAATTTTTAATATATAAGTAAAATTTTATTAAAATAAATTTTAATTAACATTTAATGTAAGTATTATATATCATTTTCATGTAAAGGTAATAAACAGATGTCAAAGATTAAAGGTAATGTTAAATGGTTTAATGAAGCAAAAGGTTTTGGATTTATTACTCCTGAAGATGGAAGTAAAGATGTTTTTGTACATTTTTCAGCTATTCAAAGTGATGGATTTAAAACTTTAGCAGAAGGACAAAGTGTGGAGTTTGAAATTACAGAAGGAGAAAAAGGTCCATCTGCAATTAACGTTACCGGTTTATAAGAAATATCTTATAAAATTTTTTTAAAATTTTTTAACACTGTTCAGTGCTTTTATTCTTTATAACAGGTACTGAACAGATAATTTTTAATTCTTATTTTTATAAAATTATTTTTACAAATTTTAATATTCCAACGTTTTCATAAATATATTTTATACATTTAAATTTTTTTGCATATATAGTAATAGAAAATGATATATATTTTTTTTGTGTACTATAATATATATTTTTTTTGTGAATTTTTATTTTTATTTTTTTAAATATATTTAAAATGTTTTTTTCAGCATTTTTTTTATTAAAACAGATAATTTTAAAAGTAAAATATACAGGAAAGGTCATAATTTTTTTTAATTTTTTATACATAATTTTTTTTTAATTATATTTAAGTAATATTTATTTTATATAAATTTTAAATTAATTTCATAGAGAAATATTAATGTTAAAAATTTTTAATACTTTAACTCGAAAAAAAGAAATTTTCAAATCTATTTATAAAAAAAAAGTTTCTATATATGTATGTGGTGTTACTGTATATGATAATTGTCATATTGGACATGCAAGAACATTTATATTTTTTGATGTGGTAAATCGTTATCTTAAAAATTTAGGATATTCTGTAAAATATGTAAGAAATATTACTGATATAGATGATAAAATTATTAAAAAATCAACATTAATTAATAAAAATATTTTTTCTTTTACAAAACATGTTATTAATCAAATGAATATTGATTTTAACACTTTAAATATTTTAAAACCGTCTTTTGAACCTCGTGTTACTTCTCATATAATAGATATTATTAATATGATTAATATATTAATTTTAAATAAACATGCTTATATTAATTCACAAGGAGATGTTTTATTTTCTATTAAAAGTTATCAAAATTATGGTCAATTATTACATAAAAAAAATAATTTAAATGAATTTGAAAATAATAATTTTTATAAAAATGATTTTGTTTTATGGAAAAAAACTAAAAATACTGAAATATCTTGGAAGTCTCCTTGGGGAAATGGAAGACCAGGTTGGCATATTGAATGTTCTGCAATTAATTATTTATATTTTAAAAATAAATTAGATATTCATGGAGGAGGAAATGATTTAATTTTTCCTCATCATGAAAATGAAAGAGCTCAATCAGAATGTTTTTATAAAGAAAAATTTGTAAATTATTGGATGCATACAGGAATGATTATTTTAAAAAATAAAAAAATGTCTAAATCTTTAGGTAATACTTTTTTAATTAAAGATTTAATAAATAATTTTAGTTCTGATGTTATACGTTATTATTTTTTATCAACTAAATATAAACATCCAATTTATTATAATGTAAAAAATTTAATTAAAGTTAATAAAATATTAAGAAAATGGTATTTTTGTATTAATTTATCTATAAAAAAAAATTATAATTTTTCTTTTAATCATTCTTCTATATTTTATATTAATTTATTTAAAAATGCTATGAATGATAGTTTTGATACACCGTTAGCGCTTTTAATTTTATCAAATTTAGCTAAAAAAATAATTATTTTATATGATATGAAGAAATTTAAAAAAGCTATATTTTTGTCTTCTTTATTGCATTATTTAGGAAGTATTTTAGGATTTTTTAATTTTAATATAAATTCTAATAATTTAAATTATATTAAAGATATAAATTTATATAAAAAAATAGAAAAAATTATTAAAAAAAGAAATTACGCAAGAAAATTAAAATTATGGAAAAAAGCTGATCATTTAAGAGAAAAATTATTAAAATTTGGAATATATATTAAAGATACAAAAAATGAAACATTGTGGAATTTTTAAATTTATTGTTTTTGTTTATCATAGTAATTTTCACAAGCATATAAAGTATTTTGAAGTAAACTAGTAACTGTCATTGGTCCTACTCCTCCTGGAACAGGTGTAATGTATGATGCTTTAAGATAATTTGAATTAAACTCTACATCTCCTACTATTTGACCATTTTTTAATCTATTAATTCCTACATCAATAATAATTGCTCCTTTTTTAATAAATTTTCCGTTTAAGAAATTTGGTTTACCAATAGCAATTACTATTAAATCTGCATTTTTAATATATTTATTTAAATTTTTTGTGAATCTATGTGTTATCGTGGTTGTACATCCAGCTAATAATAATTCTAGCATCATAGGTCTTCCAACAATATTAGATGCTCCTATTACTAATGCATTTAATCCTTTAATATTAATTTTATATTCTTTTAAAAGATTTATAATTCCTAAAGGAGTACAAGCTCTTAATCGTGGATTTCTTTGACATAATAGTCCTATATTAAAAGGATGAAATCCATCTACATCTTTTTTATATGAAATTTTTCTTAGTATTTTTTGTGTATTAATTTTTTTTGGTAAAGGTAGTTGTATTAAAATTCCATGTATATTACCATCACTATTAAAATTTTTAATTGTATTGATAATTTTTTTTTCTGTACTAGATTCTGATAATTTACATATTTTTGAAATTAAACCAACTTTTTTACATGCAATTTTTTTATTTTTAACGTAAATTTTTGAAGATATATTTTTTCCTACTAATATAACAGCTAATCCTGGTCTTAATAAACCATTTTTTTTTCTTTGAATAATTTTTTTTTTAATTTTTTTTTGTATTTTTTTTGCTAATTTTAATCCATCAATTATTTTTGCGATCATAATATTTCATTATCCTTTTATTAGTATTTAGAAAATAAATTTTATAGGTATAAACTAGTATTTTTTATGGAAATAATTTATAATACTAAAATAAAAATCTTATTTATATATTAAAATTTTATAAGCGCTTTTAGCTCAGTTGGATAGAGCAACGGCCTTCTAAGCCGTGGGTCACAGGTTCGAATCCTGTAAAGCGCATAAATATATAGTAAATTTATTGACTTAAAATTTTTTGTATTTGTTCTTGTATTATAAATAATTTTTTTTTTGCATTAATTTTAAAAAATTTTAATTGTTTTAATTTATTTTTTTTTTTATAGTATTTAATAATTTCTTTTTTGAAAAGATTATATTCATTTAATCTTTTTATAATTATTTTTTTAGTGTCATCTTTTCTTGTAACTAGTTTTTCTCCTGTAATATCGTCTCTATTTTTATTTAAAGGAGGATTGTAAATTTTATGATATATGCGTCCGGATTGAATATGAATTTGTCTACCAATCATTCTTTTTAAAATTTTTTTTTTAGAAATTAGTAATTCCAGAACATAGTCTATTTTAAATTTATTTTGATCCATTATTTTTGCTTGATTTATAGTTCTAGGAAATCCATCTAAAACATATCCTTTTAAACAATCTTTCTTAGATAATCTTTTTTTTATTATAGAAATTATTATATTATCTGAAATTAATTCTCCTTGATTAATTTTTTTTTTTATATCTAAATATTTTTTATTTTTTTTATTTAAAATAATTGATCGTAATAAATCTCCTATAGAAATTTTTGGAATATTATATTTTTTTGAAATAAATTTAGCTTGAGTGCCTTTTCCTGAACATGGATATCCAATTAAAATAATTTTCATTATTGATCCTTTTTAAAATTATTTAATAGCATTTTTAATGATTTTTATTTAAGAATTTATATTGGAAAGTTAAGATTATTAGGTAAAGGTATGATTCCAGATAATTCTTTCATTTTTTTCTTTTGTGCTTCTTTGATTTTTCTTGATGCATCATTAAAAGCTGCAATAATTAAATCTTCTATAATTTCTTTTTCATCATCTTTAAATAAAGATGAATCAATGTCAACTACTTTACAATGATGTTCTCCATTTAAAGTTATTTTTACTAATCCTGCTCCAGATTCTCCTTGTACTATAATAGATTTCATTTGTTTTTGAATTTTTTTCATATTTTCTTGCATTTTTTGAGCTTTTTGCATTAAATTTCCAAATTGATTTTTTTTAAACATATTCTTCTCTTATTTAAATTTAAATAAATAAATATTTTTGTGTAATATTTGTAGAATATTTTGTGTAATTTATAAAATTTATATTTTTGATATATCATTTAGAATCTAAAATTTGTAGTAAAGTTAATTCCATACCTAATTTTTTAGAAGGAGCGTATTGTATATTTTTTCTACCATTTAAAATTATAGAATAATAATCTTTAATTTTAGATAATTTAGTTTTTTTTGAAATATTATTTAAAATTTTTTTTTGTTTTTTATTATATATATTAGATTTCCATGATATTTTAGAAATTTTTTTAATATATACATAATGTAATAATCTTAAAATTTCAATTAATATTTTTTCTGGTTCTACATCTAAAGATAAAATTTTTTCTGTAAAATATATAATTTTTTTTATATTTTGTTTCAATAATGATATTAAAAGACAAATAAAATTTTCATATTTAAATGTTCCTAATATTTTTTTTACATCATTTTTTTTTATTTCTCCGTTTCCTATAGAAATAATTTGTTCTGTTAAACTTAAAGCATCTCTCATACTTCCATCAGCCTTTGTTGCAATTAAATTTAAAGTTTTTTCTTCAAATAATATTTTTTCTTTATTTAAAATATGTTGAATTTTTTCTACAATTTTTTTTTTTTTTATATGTTGTAAATTTAATCTAATACATCTAGATAAAATAGTTTTAGGTAATTTTTCAATATTTGTAGTTGCTAAGATAAATTTAACATGTTGAGGAGGCTCTTCTAATGTTTTTAAAAGAGCATTGAAGCTATATCTAGAAAGCATGTGTATTTCATCTATTAAATAGATTTTAAATCTTTCTTTTATAGGAGGATATTTTGCATTATCTAATAATTCTTTTATATCTTCTACTTTTGTTTTTGATGCTGCATCAATTTCAATTAAATCAGGATTAAAATTTTTATCAATTTCTTTACAAGAATCGCATTTTTGACATGGAGAAATAGTAATTTTTTTTTTACAATTTAAACATTTTGCTAAAATTCTTGCAATAGTAGTTTTTCCTATTCCTCTAGTTCCATATAAAATCCATGCATGATGTATTCTGTTTAGTTTTAAACTATTGCATATGGCTTGAATAATATATTTTTGACCTACTATTTCTTTAAAACTTTTTGGTCTCCATTTTCTTGCTAAAACTTGATATATCATATTTTTTTTATTTTTTTTTTTAAAGATTTTTATATGCTATCATAATTATATTTTTTTTTCATTAATCTTACTTTTTTCTTTATTTTTTAAGAAATTATAAAGAATTCTTGTATTTTTTTTATAAATAATGTATATTTCAAAATATATAAAGAATATTTTAAAGTGTTTTATTAGTATTTAATACGATGTTAAATTTTGAATACTTAGTCAGGTCTGAAAAGAAGCAGCTAGTTCAAAATAAAACATGCATATTAAAAATTATTAATAAAGCACTTTATAAAATATTTTTTATATTGATTTAAATAATTGAGATTTATACATCGAATAATATTTATTTTTCATATTCATTAACTGTTTATGAGTACCTTTTTCAATTATTTTTCCTTTATGTAAAACAATAATATGATCTGCTTTTACTACTGTTGATAATCTATGAGCAATCATAATCAATGTAGTTTTATTTTTAATTTCTAATAAAGATTTTTGAATTAGTTTTTCTGTATAAGAATCAATGTTAGCTGTAGCTTCATCTAAAACTAGTATTTTTGGGTTTCGGATTAGAGCTCTAGCAATAGAAATTAATTGTTTTTGTCCTACAGATAAATTATTTCCTTGTTCACTTAAATTAGTATATATACCTTTTGGTAAAGATGATATCAATTCATCTAAATGTACTAGTTTTATTATTTTTTCAACTTTTTTAATTGAAACTTTTTTTCCTAAAGTAATATTTTCTAATATATTTACAGGAAGTATCATAGGTTCTTGTTGTATTAATCCAATGGAACTTCTTAAAGCATAATGACTTAAATTTTCTATTTTATTTCCATCCAGATAAATTGAACCGTGATTAATTTTATAATATCCCATTAATAAATTAGCTAAAGTACTTTTTCCACTTCCTGTTTTTCCAACAAAAGCAATAAATTTATTTGGTTGAATATTAATATTTATGTTAGATAAAATATAATCTTCTTTTTTGTTGTATTTAAAAAATATTTTTTTAATATAAATTTGACCAGAATTAATTTTTTTTGTAATTTTTCCATATTTTTGTTGTGGAATATCCATTAATTCAAATATTCTTTCTCCAGCTACAATAGCTTTTTGTAATAAAGGTTGTTGACTTGCAACTGAAATTAATGGTTCATTAAGACGAGATAAATAACTGATAAAAGCATATAAAACACCTACTTTAAAAGTATCAACTTCAGAGATAATACATAAAAATATAATTCCGCATAATATCATAGATGAAAGTAAACTTAATAAAGGTCTTAATAAAATACCTTCTAATTTTAAAATTTTCATTTTAAGTTGATAATGCATATAACTAGTTTTAATAATTTTATTTCTAAATTTTTCTTCTTGTTTAAATTGTTTAATTACTTTAATGCCATTTACAATTTCATTAAATTCATGATAAATTTTGGATAAATAATATCTTGTTTTTCTTAATAAAGGTACACTATAGTATTGATAAGTAAATATTATAAATATAACAATTGGTATTAGTATTATTGCGATAAGAGCCATTTTCCAAGATAATATAAACATTGCTATTAAAACTATAAAAACTAATACAGAACTATTTACTACTGAACCTAATATAGTATCGTATAATTCACGTATAGATTCAGTATCATTTGTAATTTTTGATATAATATGTCCTATAGGTTGGTTGTCATATATTTTAATTGGTAATGTTAAAGTAGATTTCATTATATCATATCTAAGATTTTGAATAATTTGAATAGATATTTTATTAAATATAATATTTTGAGAATAATATAAAATTACTGATGTTATTTGTAAAGTAATAAAACCAATAATATTAAATGCTATAATCATTGTTGAAAATTCATGTTTTTCTAATATATTTTTAATAAAATTACTAATTAAGATAGGTCCTAATACTTCAGATAAAGCTGCTGATAGAAGTAAAAAGACTCCAAAAAAAAGTAATTTTTGAAAAGGTTTTCCATATTTTGCTAATCTTTTAAGAGTAGGCCAATATTTCATAAAATTACACATTCTATTTCCTTTTATGGATTTTTTTGCTATTTTTATCAATAATTTTGTGATTAGATATTGAATGACTATACCAATTTTTGTTTTTAATTAATTCTATATGTTTCCCTTTATTTTTAATTTTTCCTTTTTTCATAACTATAATTTTATCTGATTTTTCTAATGTAGAAAGTTTATGTGAACTCATAATAATAGTTGTATTTTTACTTTTCCATTTGAAAATATTTTTTAAGATTAAATTTTCTGTATTTCCATCTATTGCAGATAAAGCATCATCTAAAATTAATATTTCTGGATTTAAAATTAAAGCACGAGCAAGCGCTATTCTTTGTTTTTGCCCTCCAGATAATAATATTCCTTCAGCACCTATTAAAGTTTCATAACCATTTTTTAAAGATAAGATTTCTTTATGCATATTTACTATTTTTGCATATTTTTTTATTTGAGATAAATTTAAATTTTCATTTCCAAAAGAAATATTATTTTTAATAGTATCAGAAAATAAAAAAGTTTCTTGATTTACTATTGCAATTTTTTTTCTCCAAGTTTTTAATTTAATTTTATATAGTTCAATATTATCATATAAAATTTTTCCTATTGTTGGATCAAACTCTCTTTGTATTAAATGTATTAAAGTACTTTTTCCAGATCCTGTAGGACCACAAATTCCTATTATTTGTCCATTTTTTATTTTTAAATATATATTTTTTAATTGTAGATTGTTGTTTTTATTATAAAAAAATTTCTTTATAGAAATTTTTAATGATTTATTTTTTTTTAAAATATTTATTTTTCCATCTTTTAATTTAACTGGAGAATGAATTATTTTTTGTATTCTATTCCAAGCTGAACTTCCTCTTTCTACAATATTAAACATCCATGCTAAAGCTAACATCGGCCAAATCATTAATCCAAGATACATAATAAAACTAGTTAATTGTCCTAAAGTAATATGATTATTCCATACTAACCAACTACCGAAAGAAATTGCTAAAAGATTAGAAAAAGCAATAGATAAATATATTACTGGATCAAATTTAGCATCTATTTTAGTGACGTTAATATTTTTTTTACTAGATTTTTTTATTAATTTTAAAAAATCTTTTAATTGTGATTTTTCTAATCCAAATGCTCTTACTATTCTAATACTAGTAAGAATTTCTTGTGTTTTATTATTTAAAATGGAAAAAGAACTTTGATATTTAAAAAATTCTTTATGAAGTTCTGCTCCATATTTTTTAATAAACATAGTCATTACAGGCATTGGAAGTAATGCAAAAAAAGTTAATTTATAACTTATTTGAGTACACATGACAATTAAAACTGAAATTCCCATGACAGATGAATCTACTAATGTTAAAACACCTTCTCCAGCTGCAAATATAACTCTTTCAATATCATTACTTACACGTGTAATAAGATCACCAGTTCTATTTTCTAAATAAAAATCTGAATTTTGTTTAATAATAGAATCATAAAAAATAGTTCTTAATTTAATTGCTAATTTATATGACGCTCCAAAAAGGAGTATTCTCCATATATATCTAAGAATATATACTATAATTGCTATTGCAATCATATAATAAATCCATTTTATAGATTCATAAAAGCACATTTTTCTTTTTACGATTAGATCTACTAGTATTCCAACAATTTTTGGAGGCATTACTTGTAGAAATGCAATTATAATTAATATTAAAACAGATCCTAGATATCTTTTCCATTCTTGAATAAAGTACCAGCTTAATTGCTTAAATAGTTGCACAGGATAATCCTAATATTTAATTTTTATAAAAATAATTAATAAATTTTTAAGTATTTTCAAAAATTTTAAAAATAATAAATTATTTTTAAAATTTAATATTCATTTATATTATATTGTATTCTAGCTTTAGATCGTAAAGATTCTAATATTAACTTTATTAATAATTTTTGATTTTGTATTTTAGATTTTATATAAATTTTATTCTTTTCATTTGGTTTTAATTTAATAAAATATTTTTTATATAGTTTTAACATGATCCATTTGTTTTTATAATTTGTGATTTTTATATAAACAGGTTTTTTATATACATAATTTTTATTAAACTTTTTAATTAAGAATAAAGAACTTTTATTTTTGTATTTGATAAGATATTTTTTTTTATCAAAAATAATATTTTTTTCATAAATTTGGTTATTTTGTTTTTGATTTAAATTTTTTTCAATTTTTTCAATTTTTTTAAATGTTGTTATTTTTGATTTTTTTATTTTAATTAATTTTATAATCTTTTTTTTTATTTTAGATAAAGGTTTTATAGTATTATTTTTGTAATTTATAATCTGTATAAATATATTTTTTTTTTCATCAAAAAATCTATAATTTAAAATTCTATTTTGTTTTTCTTTTAAAATTTTTTGTTTGTTTTTAAAAAAATTCTTAATAATTTTAAAGTTTATTTCTTTAGGAATTGAGTTTATTGTAAACCAATTAGTTTTTATAGGTTTTTGATTTACAGTTTTTTCTAATAAATTAAAATATTGAGTTTGATTAATAGAGATTAAATTAATTTTTTTAATTAGTTCTTTATATTTTTTTTTTTGTAATTTTTTTTTAATAATATTTTTTATTTGATCAATATTTTTATTTTTAAATTTTTTAATATTATCTAATTTAAATATTATGAATTTATTTTTAAATTTAATAATTTGAGAGATTTGATTAATTTTATTTAATTTTATTGTATTTATAATTTTTAAAAATTTTTTTTTTGTTATCCAATTTAAATGAAAATTTTTTATAAAATTATGATTTTGAATAAAAATTTTTTTTACGTTTAATTTATTTTTTTTATTTTTTTTAATTTTTATTAATTCTTTTATAGCTTGTTTTTTAGTATTAAAATTTCTTAAACTAATTTGTTTTGTTTCTATAATAGAATATTTATTTCTATTGTTTTGAAATTCTTTTAAGATGTCTAATTTTTTAATTTTTTGATTCGATTTAAAAAATGGAATCACTTTTAGAAATTTTATTTGAAATTTTTTTTGATTAGTAACAAATTTTTTATAAAGATTGTAAAAATTATTAATTTCTTCTTGAGTATATTGTTGTTGAGAAATAATTTTTTTAAAATTTATAATATATTTTTTACATAATATTCTTTCTTGATGTAAATTATTCAAAAATAATTTTTCTTTTTTAAATATATTATTTGAATTTAAGATATCATTAAAAAAAAATTTTTCAGTTATTTTATTACCTATAACTTCTAAATATTCATTTTCATTAAAATTAATTTTTTTTAAAAATTGATTATATAAATTTGAATTAAATTTATTATTTTTTTTAAAAAGATCTATTTTCATAATTAAATTCTTAGTATTTTTTTTATTATTTTTAAGATTATTATTTTCAATATAGTCTTTTATTAAAGATTTATTTATTAAATTAGACACAATATTTTTATATAAATTTTTGATATATATTTTATTTTTTAATAAGTTATATGTATTATTTATATATTTTTTTTTTAAAAGTAAAATTTTATATTCAAATATTTTTTGAATTTGATTTGTTTCAATTATTTGATTATTAACTTTAATTAACCAAAATTTATTATAATTATAATTATAAAAATTATTTTTATAATAATTCTTTAAATTTACTATAAATACAGATGTTAATAAAGTTATTATAATTATACTTAAAATAATCTTTTTAAACCATTTAGTATCTTTTAAATTCATTACTTGAATCCTTTAATAAAAATATTTAAATTTTAATTATTAAAATTATTGTTAATTTTTTTAAAAAATTTTAAATTTATTTATAAGGATTTTTTTCTAAAGCATGTTGAAATACTTCTTTAATATTTTTTACTAAATGTATTTTCATATCAGAAAGAATATTTTTTGGAATTTTTTGTAATTGTCTACGATTTTCTTTTGGAATAATAGCTATTTTGATTCCTTCTCTGTAAGCAGCTAATAGTTTATCTTTTAATCCACCAATAGCTAATACATTTCCATTTAATGTAATTTCTCCTGTCATAGCAACATCTGCTTTAGCTGGATTTTTTGTTATAGAAGAAGCTAGAGATGTACATATTGCAACACCTGCACTAGGTCCATCTTTTGGAGTTGCACCTTCTGGAATATGAACATGTATATCTTGTTTTTCATAAAAATCATCAGATATTTTTAGTTTTTTAGCTTGAGTTCTAATTACAGTCATAGCAGCATAAATAGATTCTTTCATTATTTTTCCTAAATATCCTGTTAAAAATAATTTTCCTTTTCCATGTACACATGCAGTTTCTATTTGTATAACTTCTCCACCACAATCAGTCCAAGCTAATCCTGTCACTTGACCAATTTGATTTACAAAATTTTTTCGATCTGTTGTAAATTTTTTAATTCCTAAATATTTATTTAAGTTTTTTTTATGAATTTCTATTTTTTTGATTTTTTTATCTAATAATATTTTTTTTACTACTTTTCTAAATATTTTTGCAATATTTTTTTCTAAACCTCGTACTCCAGATTCACGTGTATATGATCTAATAATTTCTAAAATAGTATCATTATTTATAATAATTTCGTTTTCTTGTAATGCATTTTCTTTAATTTGTTTTGGTTTTAAATAAGAATTATATATTTTAATTTTTTCGTCTTCTGTATATCCTGGTAATGTAATTATTTCCATGCGATCTAAAAGTGGACTAGATATGTTAAATGAATTTGCTGTTGCAATAAATAAAACTTCTGATAAATCATAATTTACTTCTAAATAATGATCATTAAATGCATAATTTTGTTCAGGATCTAAAACTTCTAATAAAGCAGATTCTGCATCACATCTTGCATCATAAGACATTTTATCAATTTCATCTAATAAAAATAATGGATTTTTAACTCCAGATTTTGAAATATTTTGCATGATTTTACCAGGCATAGATCCAATATATGTTCTTCTATGACCTCTGATTTCCGCTTCATCTTTAATTCCTCCTAATGACATTCTAATATATTTTCGTCCTGTAGCTTCTGCTATAGATTCTGCTAATGATGTTTTTCCTACTCCTGGAGGTCCTACTAAACATAAAATTGGTCCTTTAATTTTATTTGTTCTTTTTTGTACAGCTAAATATTCTAATATTCGATCTTTTACTTTTTTTAATCCATAATGATTAGAATTTAATATATTACGTGCATTAGAAATATTTTTTTTAACTGTAGTACGTTTACTCCAAGGAATTTTTATCATCCATTCAATATAACTTCTTACTACAGTAGTTTCAGAAGACATATATGGCATAAATTTCAATCTATTTAATTCTTTTTGTATTTCTTTTTTAATTGATTGTGGTATTTTACGTAACTTAATTTTTTTTTTAAAACTAGAATATTCATTTAAATCTGGATTTTTTTTACCTAATTCTTTTTGTATAGCTTTTATTTGTTCATTAAGATAATATTCTTTTTGATTTTTTTCCATCTGTTTTTTAATTCTTTTTCTGATTTTTTTCTCTACAGAAAATAATTCTATTTCAGATTCAACAATCACCATTAAGATTTCTAATCTTTTTTTAATATCTATATGTTCTAATATTTTTTGTTTTTTATTTAATTTAGATGGAACATGTGTAGCAATGAGATCTATTAATTTTTCTAGATTTTTAATTTTTTTTAATGAATTTAATAAATCAGAAGAAATTTTTGCATTAAATTTAGCATAATTTTCAAATTGATTAATCAATGTTCTTTGTAATGTTTTATAATCTTTTTTACAAGTATCTTTAGAAATAATAATTTCAGCTTTTCCTAGAAAATTATTTTCTTTATTTCCTAATTTTATTATTCTTGCTCTTTTTAATCCTTCTATTAATATTTTTACTGTTCCGTCTGGTAATTTTAATAATTGTAAAATATTTGATATAGTTCCTATTTCATATAAATCTTTTATATTAGGTTTATTTGTAGAATATTTTTTTTGTGTTACTAATATAATTTTTTTATTTTTTTTAACTGCATTTTCAATGCATTGAATAGATTTTTTTCTTCCTACAAATAATGGTATTACCATATGAGGATATATTATTGTATCTCTTAATGGTAAAATATGTATTTTTATATATTTAGATTTTTTTTGACTCATAAATTTCTCTTTTTTTAATATATTTAAAAATATTATTTTTAATGATGTTTATTTTGATATTTAATTAAAAAATTTATAATGATAATTTTATAAATTTCTACTTAATATAATTATAATAACAATATTATTTATTTTTTTTTAATAAAATTTTTGGAGCATGGTTTTGAGTAATTGTAGATTCGTTAATAATTACTTTATCTACATTATTAATAGATGGTAAATTATACATTGTTTCTAGTAAAATATTTTCTAGTATTGATCTTAATCCACGAGCACCAGATTTTTTTAAAATAGATTTTTCAGCTATTTTTTCAATAGAATGTTTACAAAATTTTAATTTTACTCCTTCTATTTCAAAAAGAGTTTGATATTGTTTAATTAAAGAATTTTTTGGTTTATATAAAATTTTTATTAATTCTGATTTATTTAAATTATTCAATGTAGTAATAATTGGTAATCTTCCTATAAATTCTGGAATTAATCCAAATTTTATCAAATCTTGTGGCTCTAATTTTTCTAAATTATTTTTTTGAATTTTTTTATTATATAATTTATTTTTTTTTCTAAATCCTATTTTTGATTTTTTATTTAATCTATAAGAAATAATTTTTTTTAATCCTAAAAATGTTCCTCCACATATAAATAAAATTTTAGAAGTATCTATTTGAATACATTCTTGTTGAGGATGTTTTCTTCCACCTTGAGGAGGAATAGATGCAATAGTTCCTTCTATTATTTTTAAAAGAGATTGTTGTACACCTTCACCAGAAACATCACGTGTAATAGATAAATTATTTGATTTTTTAGATATTTTATCTATTTCATCTATAAAAATAATTCCAGATTCAGCTTTTTGTACATTATAATCACATTTTTGTAATAATCTTTGAATAATATTTTCAACATCTTCACCCACATATCCAGCTTCTGTTAAAGTTGTTGCATCAGATATTGAAAATGGTACGTCTAGTATTTTAGCTAAAGTTTCTGCTAATAAAGTTTTTCCACTTCCAGTTGGTCCTATAATAAGAATATTACTTTTACCTAATGGAATCATTTTTTTTTTATTATATGTTTCTATATTATAAAATTTTTTATAATGATTGTGCACGGCAACTGACAATATTTTTTTTGCTTGTTCTTGTCCAATAACATAATCATCTAATTTTTTTTTAATTTGATGTGGTGTAGGTAAATCTTTATATTTTTTAAATAAATGTTGATTTTGTAAATTTTCTTCACGTAAAATATTATTACATAAATAAATGCATTGATCACATATATATGCTTTTGTACCTGCTATAATTTTTTTAACTTCTTTTTGATCTTTTTTACAAAAAGAACAACATAATTTTTTATTTTTTTTTTTTTTTTGATCCATAGTTGTTTTCCTTTTAACATAAAAATATATTTTTTAAAATATTTATCTTAAATTTTTATATATTTTCTTTTTTTTTTAAAATAGAATCTATTATTCCATATTTTAATGCTTCTTTAGCTGAAAGAAAATAATCTCTTTCAGTATCTTTTTCTATTTCTTTTATATCTTTATTTGTATTATAAGATAATATTTTATTAATATTTTTTTTTACATTATCTATTTCTTTTGCATGTATTTTAATATCAGAAGCTTGTCCTTGAAAACCTCCTAAAGGTTGATGTATCATAATTCTAGAATTAGGTAAACTAAATCTTTTTCCTTTTTCTCCAGAAGATAAAATTAATGCTGCCATAGAAGATGCTTGTCCTAGACAAACGGTATTTACATCTGGTTTTATAAATTTAATAGTATCATATATAGATAAACCTGAAGAAACAATTCCTCCTGGTGAATTAATATATAAGAATATATCTTGTTTAGAATTTTCAGATTCTAAAAATAATAGTTGTGCAATAACAAGATTAGATAAATTGTCATCAATAGATCCGTTTAAAAATATAATTCTATCTCTTAATAAACGGGAATATATATCAAATGATTTTTCTCCAAGATAATTTTTTTCAATTACTATGGGTATTATATTTTGATTATTTTTTATTAAATAATTTTTTTCATATATCACGTGATTGTCCTTTTAAAATTATTAAATTTTAAAAAAAAATTATAAATAAGTTTTTTTATTTTTTTTTAAAGCTTTTTTAAAATCTATTTTTTTATTTTTTATTACTACATTTTGAAAAATAAAATTAAATGCTTTTTCTTTTAATAAAAAATTTTTGATGTTTTGTATAATAATTTTTTTATTAATTATATTGTTTTTTTTATCTTTTTGAGAGAAATTTTGTATAGTATTTTTAAATACTTTTTTAATTAATTTTTGACTTATAGATAAAGATTTTTCAAGAATAATTTTTTTGATCAAAATATTTATTATTGCTTTTTTTTTAGAAGCTTTAATAATATTTTTATTATACAATTTTTCAAAGATGTTTTGATTTTTTTTATATTGAGATCCAAGTTTTTCTTTATATATAAATATATTTTTTTTTATCATTGATATGATTTCATTGTTTTTATCAATATATTTTTTAATGTCTTTTGTGTTAATATATTTTTTAATAAATTGTTTTTTTAAATATTCTCGTGCAATTTTTTTTGATTCTTCTTTTATTTGTACATAAATATTTTTTTTTAATTCTTCTATATTATTTTCTATAAAACCAAATTTTTTAAATTCTTTAAAATTAATTTTTTGATTTTTCTTTTCTTTAATATTAACAATTTTTATACAAACAGTAACTTTTTTTCCAGCAATTTTTTTTTCTGGATGATATTTAGAAAATTTTATATTAGTAGTTATTAAATCTTCTTTTTTTTTGTTAATTATAGAATAAAAAATTTCTTTTAATAAAAAATTTTTATTCATAAGTATTGATAATTTTTTATTTTTTAAAATTTTTATATTATTATCTTTAAGTGTTAGATGATAATTAATAGTTACTTTATCATTTTTTTTAATTGATTCATTTTTTTCTTGCCAAGGTGAAATATTTTTTTGAAAATTTAACATTACTTGATCAATATTTTTTTTAGATATATTTATATTTAAATTATATAAAGTAATTGAATTTAACTTTTGTATGAATTTATCTAAAATAACGTCAAATTTTATTGTATAATTAAAATCAGTTCCTGGGATATATTTTCCAAAAAAATATTTAACATTTTGATAATTTTGAATATTTTTTTTTTGAATTAGTTTAATAAAATTTTGATGTATTATTTTTTTTAAAATTTTATTAAATATTTTGTTTCTATAATTTTCTTCAATAATTTTTTTTGGAACTTTTCCTTTACGAAATCCATTTATTACAATTTTTTTTTGTAAATTTAATAATTTTTTTTGAATTTTTTTTTCTATATTATTTGTAGAAATAATATATTTTTTTTTTATAGAAGTAATATTTTTTTCAAAAATAGAATTCATTTTTTTTTTCTCAATTTGTATAAATTTAAATAAATTTTAATCATGTAATTTATTAAATTATTTTTTGCATTGAATGTAAGATATTTTATTTTTTTTTTTTTTAATCCATTCTTTGAATGTGTATGTAAAAATTTCTATTCCGTGTATTACTTTTTTTAACTCTTTAGATAAAATATTATAAATTATTTGATGTCTTCTTAATATATTTATTTTTAAAAAGTCTTGAGAAACAATAATTATTTTAAAATGGGAATTATTATTTTTTAATTTCGGATGCATAAAACTTGTGTTATATATTTTTAAATATTTTACTTTAATTTGTTTTTGAATTTTTTTTTTTATTAAATTTATCATATTTTGGTATTTTTTTTTTTTATTTTTAAAATTTTTTATTTTAAGTAATATATGTAAAATAAAATAATTTATTTAATAATTTTTTATTCATATAGTATATAAATTATTTTTTAATTTAAAATAAATTTATTTAAGATAATATTATAATATTTAAATTATTATTCTTTTATAAGTTTTTTTTAAATATTTATTTATTTGATTAAATTAAAAAACTACATTATAAAATAGTTTAATAATTTTAATCTTATTAAATATAAATTTAATTTAAATTTTTTGAGGTTTTTAGTATGAATTTTGATAAATTTAAAACATTTTTAATATTTTTTTTATCATTTTTTTTAATTGGATGTCGTGAAGGCATTATTTCTCCTAAAGGTCAAATAGCTTTAGAACAAAAAAAATTAATAATTATTGCATTTTTAATTATGTTAATTGTAGTAGTACCAGTAATTTTGATGACTATTTTTTTTTCTATAAAATATTATCATAAATATAAAAATTCTATGTATAATCCTAATTGGGATCATTCTTATATTATTGAATTTTTTTCTTGGGGTGTACCTATAGCTATTATTTTATTCTTATCTGTTTTGTCATGGAAAAAAACACATGATTTAGATCCTAAAAAATCCATTTATGTAAATAATTTTCAACCTATAAAAATATATGTTTTATCTACAAATTGGAAATGGATATTTATTTATCCTCAACAAAAAATTATTACAATAAATGAACTAATTATTCCTACTAATATTCCAATAAAATTTTATATTACTTCTAATACAGTTATGAATTCTTTTTTTATTCCATCTTTAGGAAGTCAGATATATTCTATGCCAGGAATGATAACAAATTTAAATTTAATTTCAAATATTTCTGGTTTATATAAAGGTATTTCTGCAAATTATAGTGGAAAAGAATTTTCTAATATGAAATTTCATGTTTTTTCAATTTCTAGTAATAATTTTTTTTATTCATGGACTAACAAAATTTATAAAAAATGTAAACTAGTATCTAGTTTAAATGATATTAATAATATTTATAATATTGACAATATAAATTTTTTTTCTTTTAAAGATATTAAATTTATAAAAAAAATAATGAATACACAATAATTAATTTAAAAAAATTATTTTATCAAATTTAGGAAAAAATTATATGTTTGGAAAACTATCATGGGAAGATATACCTTTTCATGAACCAATTATTGTAATTACATATATTTTTATTTTTTTAATTTCTATATCAATTATATCTGGTATAACATATTTTAAAAAATGGAAGTATTTATGGGATAATTGGTTTACTACTGTAGATCATAAAAAAATTGCTGTAATGTATATAATATTATCTTTTATAATGTTATTTAGAGGTTTTGTTGATGCTATTATGATGAGAATTCAGCAATATCTAGCTTCTTTAGAACATCCTTCTGGATTTTTACCATCTTATCATTATGATCAAATATTTACTGCACATGGCGTTATTATGATTTTTTTTGTAGCGATGCCATTGATTATTGGTTTAATGAATTTTGTAGTTCCTTTACAAATTGGTGCTCGTGATTTAGCATTTCCATTTTTAAATAATTTAAGTTTTTGGATAACAGTTAGTGCTGTTATATTAATTAATTTATCTTTAGGAATAGGTGAATTTGCAAAAACAGGTTGGTTAGCATATCCTCCTTTATCTGAAATGCAATTTAGTCCTGGAGTTGGAGTAGATTATTGGATTTGGTGTTTACAAATTGCTGGATTAGGAACAACTTTAACAGCAATTAATTTTTTAGTAACAATATTAAAAATGCGAGCTCCAGGAATGACAATGTTTAGAATGCCTGTTTTTACATGGACTGTTTTGTGTTCTAATCTGTTAATTATTGCTTCTTTTCCAGTTTTAACAGTTACTCTCACTTTATTAACTTTAGATCGATATTTAGGATTTCATTTTTTCACTAATGAATTAGGTGGAAATATGATGATGTATATTAATTTAATTTGGATTTGGGGTCATCCTGAAGTCTATATTTTAGTACTTCCTGCATTTGGTATTTTTTCTGAAATAGTATCTACATTTTCTAGAAAATCTTTATTTGGATATATTTCATTAGTTTGGGCAACTTTAGTAATTACCATATTATCTTTTATAGTGTGGTTACATCATTTTTTTACTATGGGAGCTGGAGCAAATGTAAATGCTTTTTTTGGAATTACTACTATGATTATTGCAGTCCCCACTGGAGTAAAAATTTTTAATTGGTTATTTACAATGTATAGAGGTCGTATTTATTTTCATTCTTGTATGCTGTGGACTATTGGTTTTTTAATAACTTTTTCTATAGGAGGAATGGCTGGTGTATTATTATCTTTACCTCCTGCAGATTTTGTTTTACATAATAGTTTATTTTTAGTAGCTCATTTTCATAATGTTATCATTGGAGGAGTTGTATTTGGTTGTTTTGCTGGAATTACATATTGGTTTCCTAAGGTTTTTGGATTTATATTAAATGAATTTTGGGGTAAAGTATCTTTTTTCTTTTGGATTATAGGATTTTTGTTTGCTTTTATTCCATTATATTTTTTAGGATTTATGGGTATGACTCGTAGATTAAGTCAAAATATAGATTTTAATTTTCATTTTTTATTATCTATTGCTTGTATTGGAGTTTTTTTAATTTTTTTAGGTGTTATATCTCAAATTATACAATTTATAGTTTCGATTTTACAACGTAAAAAAAATTTAGATACTACAGGAGATCCTTGGAATGGAAGAACTTTAGAATGGAGTATATCTTCTCCAGCGCAAGATTATAATTTTGCTGTTATACCAAAAGTATTTTCTAGAGATATATTTTGGAAAATGAAAGAAAATAAATCTTTTATAAGAAATAATTTTAAAAATTTATATAAATATGAAGATTTATATATACCTCAAAATAATATATATGGTGTAATTATTAGTTTTTTTTTATTAATTTTAGGTTTTTCAGCAGTTTGGCATATTTGGTGGCTTTTCTTTTTTTCTATTATTAATGTTATTTTTATTTTTATATATAAAAGTTTTTTTAAAGATAAAAAGAAACGTATTAAAAAGAAAATAATTAAAAAATTAGAAAACAATTATTATAAAAATTTAAATAAATAGAGTTCAACTTATGCTTAAAAACTTTTTAAATAACATTTTTTCAAAAAAAAAAAATAATCTTTCAGAAGAAATTAAAGTTAATCGAAAAACTATTTTTGGTTTTTGGATTTATATTATGAGTGATTGTATTATTTTTTCTACTATTTTTGCAGTTTACTTTGTTATGGTTCATAACGTTTCTAATGGTCCATCTGGAAAAGATTTTTTTAATTTAAAATTTGTTTTTTTAGAAACTTTTTTTTTATTATTAAGTTCTTTATGTTTCAGTATTGCAATTAATTTTGTAAAAAAATGTAATTCTTTTATGGTAATGATATTTTTATTTTTAGTATTTATATTAGGATTTTTGTTTATTACGATAGAATTTACAGAATTTCTAAATTTATTTAGAAATAATTATATTCCTAGTAGAAGTGGTTTTCTTTCATCATTTTATACTTTATTATGGTTGCATGGTTTTCATGTAATTTGTGGTTTATTTTGGATTATTTTAATGATTTTTCAAATTTATGTTTTAGGCATAGACAAAATTATTAGAACTAGAATTTTATGTTTAAGTATTTTTTGGCATTTTCTTGATATTATATGGATTTTTTTGTTCACTTTTGTATATTTATTTGGAGTAATAAAATGATTTTAAATATGAAAAAAAAAAGTTTTTTTCAAACATCAATTTTTTTTTATATATTAGTGTTTATTTTTTCTTTAATTTTATCTTTTATTCCTTTTTATATAGTAATTTATAATATTTTTTCAAAAAATTATTTATATTTTTTTATTACATTATGTTGTTTTATACAAGTTTTAATTCATATATTATTTTTTTTACATTTAGATGATTTTAATAAAAATTACTGGAATTTTTTTTCCATAATTTTTACATTAATAATTATATCTATTATTTTAACTGGATCTATATGGATTATGAGGAATATAAATCATTATGCAATGTGTTTTTAAAAAATATAATAAATTTTTTTTTTATTATTTTGAAATTATAAAACCAAGAATTATCATAGCTAATATATTTTCAGCTTTAGCTGGGTATTTTTTTACATTAAGAAAAAATATTTTTTATTATAAAATATTTTTAGCTATGATTTTAGGTTTATCTTGTATTATAGCTTGTGGATGTGTTTTAAATAATATTTTAGACATTGAAAATGACAAGAAAATGATAAGAACAAAAAATAGAGTTTTAGTAAAGAAAAATATTTCTATAAATTCTGCTTATATATTTTCTTTTTTTTTATTTTTTTGTGGAAGTTTAATATTTTTATTATTTTTAAATAAAATAGCATATATAATATCTTTATTTGGTTTATTTTTTTATGTAGTTATATATACTATTTTATTAAAAAAAAAATCTCAATATTCTACTATTTTTGGAGCAATTTCTGGATCATGTCCAATTATAATAGGATATTTTTCAATAGAAAATTATTTTAATGTTATTCCTATGATATTATTTTTAATTCATCTTATTTGGCAAATACCTCATTCATATTCAATTTATTTATTGCATTTAAAAGATTATAGAAAAGCTCAAATGCCTGTTTTTCCTATAGTAAATACATTTCAAAGAACTTTAGATCATATGTATTTTTCTGTAATAATATTAATTTTTTTTATTTTTATGTTAAATTTTATATATTTTTCTAATTATTTTTATAGTTTTATTTTTTTATTTTTAGGAATTATATGGTTATCAATAATTTTAGAAGGTTATTATTATATTTATTCTTATAAAAAAACATGGGCAAGAAAAATTTTTAAATTTTCTATTTTTTATATAATTTTGTTTAATTTTTTTATTTGTATGAATTTTTTTAAATTTTTATAAACATTTATTAGGATTTGGAATACCAGAAATTTTACTAATTTGAATTGAAGGATTATTAGGAAAAAGTTTTATTAAAGATAAACTATTAATTTTTTTTTTAGATTTTTTATTAATAGCTTGTAATAATATTCTTATAGGAGGAGATATATTAAATTTTAAATAAAAATTTCTAGCAAAATAAATTATTTTCCAATGTTTTAATGTCATTTTAATTCCTGCATTTTTTGCTATATTAATAGCGTATTTTTCGTTCCATTCATTTTTTTTTTTTTTTTTTTTTTTTATTATCATAATTTTTTAATACTTATATAAATTTTAAAAAGAATTTTTTATAGATTAAATTTATTTGTAATATTATGCAATTTTTTTAAAACGTATTTTAATCGCTATTTTATCTAAAACACCATTAATAAATTTATGACTATCTTTAGATCCAAAAATTTTAGCTATTTCTATTCCTTCATTAATAATTACTTTATAAGGAATATCTTTTCTTTTAAGAAGTTCATAAACAGACATTCTTAAAATTGATTTTTCTACTTCACTTAATCTATTTAAATTTCTTAAAATACATGGTTTTATTAAGTTATCTATTTTAATTTTATTTTTTATAATTCCTAAAAAAATTTCATTAAAATATTTAAAATCTATTTTTTTTTTATATTTTTTATAAAAAAAATTTTTTATTTGATAACTTTTATTATTAGATAATTGCCAAGAATATAATGCTTGTACAATACGTATTCTAGAATTTTTACGTAGATAAATTTTCATATTTTACTCATTATATTTATTTTTTATTTACTAGATTTTTTAAAATTAATTTTCATACATAAATCGTTTCCTATTTTAAATACTTTTCTAAAAATTATTTTTTTAGATTGAGAAATTTTTTTTATATAATTTAATAAAAAAATAGGTTTAGAGTTATTTCCTAATATAATTGGAGCACAATATATTATTAGTTCATCAATAATATTTAATGATAATAAAGAAGAAGCAAATAATGATCCTGATTCAACTAAAATATTTTTTATATTTAAAGTTCCTAAAAATTTAAATAATAAAATTAAATTTATTTTATTTTTATATGGTGGAATAATTATTTGTTTAACATGTTTTGGCCATTTTTTATTATCTGATTTTAATCTAATCAGTAAAATTTTATTTGTAATTTGAATAATTTTATGATTTTTTTGAATTCTATTTTTACTATCAATTATAATTCTTATAGGTTGTACAAAATTTTCTTTAGGAAATTTTTTTTGATCTAAGATATTCATATCTTGAACACGAACATTTAACAAAGGATTATCTTGAAGAACTGTTTTACTTGTAGTAAGTATTGCTGTATTTTGTGCACGTAATTTATGTACTTCATTTCTTGATTTTTTTGATGTAATCCATTTACTTTTTCCAGATTGAGTAGCTATTTTACCATCTAATGACATAGCTATTTTTAGATTTATCCAAGGATTCCCTGTTTTAATCCATTTAAAAAATTCTCTATTTAAGAATTTAGATTTTTTTTTTAATAATCCTATATTTACTTTTATTCCTGATTTTTTTAGTTTTTTTATACTTTTACCATTTACTTTAGGATTTGGATCTTTAGTAGAAATAAAAATTTTGTATATTCCAGAAGAAATAATTTTTTTATAACATGGACCTGTTAATCCATAATGTGCACAAGGTTCGAGTGTAACATACATTGTTGCTCCATAAGATAATTTTTTAGCCATATTTAAAGCAATAATTTCTGCATGTTCAGAACCTCTTTTTTGATGCCATCCTTGACCTACTATAATTTTATTATTTACAATAACACAACCTACTATTGGATTAGAAGAAGTAGTAAAAATTCCTTTTTTTGCTAATTTTATTGCATATTTCATATATTTCTTATGATTAATCATATATTTTTTATAAAAATTATTTATAAATAGTGAATTATTTAATCAAGTATAATTTTTTTTTTAAAAAATTTTTATTTTTGATTAATTTTTTTAATAACATTAATAATTTCTAAAGCTGATAAAGCTGCTTCAGATCCTTTATTGTTTAATTTAATTCCGCATCTTTCTAAAGTTTCATTAATATTATTAGTCATTAGTATACTTGTAATAATTGGAATTCTATTAGTAATACTGATTTTAGATAGTCCATATGTAAGAGAATTTTCTATAAATTTATTATGTCTCGTTTTTCCTTTAATAATTGTACCTAAAGTTATAATCGCATTATATTCTTTTTTATGTGCAATAATTTCTGCAGTAATAGGTATTTCATATGCACCTGGTACTTTTATTATAGTGATATCATTGGATTTTAGATTTCCAATTCTTTTTAATGTTTGAACGCAACTTTTGAGTAATCTATTATTAATAAATTCATTAAATCTTGTAGTAATAATAGCAATTTTTGATTTTTTTGTTATTAATTTAGCTTGAATAATTTTCATTTTTTCCTTTTTTAAAATTATTTAAAAAGAATAATTATTTTATATAGATATTTTTATTATATATTAAATATTTTTTTATATTTATGAAAGTATATTTATATATTTAAAAATGTTGTTTTTTAAGAATATAAATGTTATATTATTCAAATATCGCGGGATGGAGCAGTTCGGTAGCTCGTCGGGCTCATAACCCGAAGGTCGTTGGTTCAAATCCAGCTCCCGCAAAACATTTAAATTTTTAAATTTTTTATAAATCCACTTTTTCTTATAATTTTATTAGATGCTGTTTTAAAAAAAACACTTTTTTTAGAAAAAATATGTATTTTTTTTTTAGATCTAGTAATAGCTGTATAAATAATTTCTCTGCTCATAATTTTATTTATTTTTAATGGAAATATAATATTAATTTTATTAAATTCTGAACCTTGTGATTTATGAATAGTTATTGCCCATGTTGTTTTATATTTAGGTAATAAATTTATTGGAATATTTTTTATTTCTCCATTATTCATTAAAAAAAAAATCTTCATTTTTTTTTTTTTATCTAAGAGAGTAATTCCAATACTTCCATTAAATAGTTTGATATTTTTATTATTTTTTAAAATCATGATAGGTTTACCTATATACCACTTATTTTTTTTTTCAGATTTTATAAAATATTTTTTAAAAATCATTTTTTTAAATATTTTATTTATTCCTTGAACACCAAACATTCCTTTTTTCAAAATACATAAAATTCTTATTTTATTAAAATATTTTAAAATTTTTTTATATGAATATTTATTAAAAATCATTTTCCAATAATTTTTATACATTTTAAAGATTTTTTTAATCATATTTTTATATGAAAAATAAGATTTATTTATAACAGAAAATTTAATATTATTAAATTTATTATTAAAAATGTTTTTTATTTGTTTTTGTTTAAATTTTTTAATAATTTTTGAACATTGATTTATATTAGATTTTTTTTTAAATCGATATCTTTTTTTCAAAATAAAAACTTTTTTTGTAATATTTTTTTTATTTAATTTAGAAAATTTTTTTTTAATAAAATTTATTAATTTTACATATATTTCTTGATTTTTTGTTTCTTTATATATAGAAAAAATATCTTGTAAAAAAGATCCATTATTAATCGAAGGGAGTTGATTGTGGTCTCCCAAAAATATTATTTGTCCATTTTGATTAGAGCTATCGATAATCTTTTCTAACATAAAAATATCTATCATAGATGATTCATCAATAATTAATAAATCATAATGAATTTTTTTTGCACGATTAAAAAAATTATTTGTATAATAATTATTAATTTTAAATAAGTCATGTATAGTAAATGCAGAATTAGGAATATATTTTTTATATTTATTTTTTATATTTAATAAATATTTATTTTTTTTAACAGATTCAATTAATATTGAACTTGCTTTTCCTGTAGGAGAAGTTAATAGAATTTTTTTTTTTTTTGAAATTTGAATAAAGAAATAAATAATTTTAGAAATTAATTGAGTTTTTCCAGTTCCAGGAGAACCTAATATAATTGTAAATTTATTTAATAAACATAAAAGAATTGCTATTTTTTGTTCAATATGAGATTTTTTAAAAAATTTATTTTTAAGAATTATTTTCCATTGGTGTAAATTATATTCTTTAAGAGTATATTTGTATGTTAAAAATTTTAATATTTTTCGTTCAATAATCCATATTTTATTTAAATATAAATTTTTTCCATCAAGGATTAACGGAAAATTTTTATCTTTATTTCCTACTGCATCACTTTTTAATAATTCTTTTTTGATATTTTTAATATTTTTAATTTTATGAATAATTTCTTTTGAAAAAATTTTATTTTTTTTTATTTTTTTTAAAGAAAGAAAAGTATATCCTTGTCTATTTAAAAAACTTATATATGTTGCTGTAATTAATAATAATAATTCATATTTTTTTGCTATATTTTTTGCAAAATAATAATCTATTTTTTTAAATATTTTTTTTTTTATTAATTTTTTTATTAGTTTAATCATAATTTTATTTTTTTTGCTGTATAAAGAAAAAATTATTTAATTTTTTAATTAAAGAATATTTAGGTTGATAAAAAAAAATTCCATTTTCATTATTTTTATTTATTCCGCGTAAAAAAATATAGTAAATTCCTCCAAAATTTTTTTTAAATTTGTAATTTTTTAATTTTAATTTCAGAAATCTATGTAATGCAAGAGAATATAAATAATATTGAATATAGTATTTTTTTTTTATAATTTCTTTTTTTAAATATTTTTTTTGGTAAAATTGATTATTTTCACCTAAAAAATTAGATTTATAATCTATTACATAATATTTTTTATTAAATTTAAAAATTAAATCAATACTTCCAGTTAAAATTTTATTTTTTATGTTTAATTTTTTTTTAAAATTTGTATTTATATTTTTATATTTTGTATTTAATAAACTTTCAATTAAATATATATTTATATTTTTTTTTAATGGTAAAGAAAATTTGAATTCTTTGATGTAATTTTTTTTATTTAAATTATATATTTTTATTTTAAATGTATTTAAAGGTTTTAATAAAATTAAATTAATCCATTTTTTTATTATAGGTAACCATTTTTCTTTTAATTTATTTTTTTTTAAATATTTTAAGATTAAAAAATTATTTATTTTTTTAAAATTTATATTTTCAAGTATTTTATGTAAAAAAATTCCATATTTTTTTCCTTTAGGAAAAGAATATTTTGTCAATTTTGTTTTTTTATTTAAAATAATTTTATTTTCTTTTTTTTTTATTATATTTTTCTTTTTAAGAATTTCTTTACATATTTTTGTATAATTTGTATTTTCTTCTATTTTAAATGTTCTTGTAAAATAATTTTTATGTATATATTTTTTTTTTTTAACAGTTTTTTTTATATAATCTGGAATTAAATTTTTATCATGAATATTAATGTTTTTATTTAAAATAATTTTTTTTATTTCATGTGTAAATTCTTGAATATTCATCTTTTTTCCCTTTTGTAGTATATATCCTAATCCACTATGATGAAAATTTGTTTTATTACATATTTTTTTTATATTTACAAATGGACTGACACCGATACTGCAATGAAATATAGAACGAGTAATAGCAACATATAATAAACGAATTTCTTCTGATAATTTTTCTTCTTCGGCTAATTTTATTTCTTTTATTTGTTTTTTAATATTTATTAAAATATTAAATTTTTTTCTATCATGAAAAATAAGTTTTTTAGAAAATGAAAAATTTGAAATAAATGGAATCCAAATAATTGGATATTGTAATCCTTTAGATTTATATATAGTAGTTATGTTAATACAATTTTTATTATTATAAATTAATTTTTGATAATCATTTTCATAATTTTGATCATCTTGAAATATTTTTTTTTTTAGCCATTCTAATAAAAAAAATAAATTTTTTTTTAATATAGATTTTTTTTCTAAAATTTCTCCTAAATAAATTAAATTTGAAATACAGTTCTTATTTTTTTTATAAAAAAAATATTTTTCATAAAGAGTGCTTTTATAGATAATATTTTTGATAAGATTTAATATTCCTTTTTTTTTCCATATATATAAAAATTTACTAAATATATTTTTTAATTTTGATAATTTATTTTGTTTTTTTTTTAGTTGAATTAAAGTGTAAAAATTTTTTGATATAATAGAAGTAGTAATCGCTCTATTAAAATAATATTCATTAGAATAATTTAAAATAGATTGTAGTATATAAAAAATTTCTTTAATAATATTTTTTTTAAAAATAGATTTTTTATATGAAGTATAATAAGAATCAATATTCTTTTTTTTTAATTGTTTTTTCAATATTTGATATTCTTTAAAGTTTTTTACTAAAATACAAATATCTTGTATTTTTAAAATTTTTTTACTATTTTCTGTTTTTAAAATTGCTTTTTTATTTTTTATTTTTGAAATTAAATAATAAATATTTTCAGAACATTTTTTAGAAATCCAATCATTATAATGATTTATTTTTTTATCTTTATTTTCATGTAGCCAAAATGTTATTGCAGGTTGTTCTTTTTTATCAATGATAAATTTTTTTTTTGCAGAGTTTTCAGAAGATAATATAGATCTATATTTTATTTTTTTAAAAATAAAAGAGTGTTTTATTCTATTGAATAATAAATTTATACTATCTATTAATTTTTTAGAAGATCTCCAATTTTTTTTTAAAGTATATAAATTAGATATTTTAAATGTATTTTTTAAATAAAAAAAAATATCAGCTCCTCTAAAGTTATAAATAGATTGCTTAGGATCTCCTATTAATATTAAAGAAGATTTTTTTTTATTTTGATAAATTTTTTTAAAAATATCATATTGTTGATGGTCTGTATCTTGAAATTCATCAATAAATGCTATTGGAAATTTATTTTCTATAAATTTTGATAGATTTTTTTTATTTTTTAAAAATAAAAGCATAGAATGAATTAAATTATCAAAACAAAATTTTTTTTTTTTAATTTCTTTTAAAATTTTTGGTATTTTTTTAATTGCATAAATCAGAATATTTTCTTTTAAAGAAAAATTAGTTTTTAAAAATTTTTTTATGATTTTTAAAAATAAAAAATCTTTATTTTGAAATTTATGACAATTTAATTCTATTTTTTTTTTTGTAAAATGCTTTAATTCTTGTGGAAAATTATAATTTTTTGTTTTTTTTAAAGTCCATTTTGTAATTTTTTTTATCCATCTAGAAGTATTTTTATTATTATATATTCTTTTATTGAATTTTTTTTCTGAAAATTTTTTTTTTAATTTAACTTTTATTTTATTCCATTTTTTTTTAAAAATATTAATTTTTTTTATATTTTCATTATGTTTTATATAAATATTTTTAATTTTTTTTTTATTTTTAAAAAATATTTTTGATTTAATATTTAAAAATTGAATAATTTCTAATAAAAGTTGATCCGGATGTTTCCAATATTGAAAAATTATATTTGATATTTCTTTATTTAGAGAATAAAAAAATTTTCTCCAAAAAGTGTATACAGATTTTTTATATAATATTTCTTCGTGATATTTTTTTTTTATATTAGAAATATCATCATGAAAATTTTTAATTTTTAATATATATTTACAAAATCCATGAATAGTATAAATTGAGGAATTATGAATATCTATATAAGCTTTTTTTAATAATAAACTAGCTTTTTCATAATTTTTAATGTTTTTAAATAATTTTTTAAAATAAACATTTTTAGTTTTTTTAGATAAACAATCTACATAACAATGATAAATATTTTGTGATATTCTGTTTTGAATTTCTATTGTTGCGTTTTTAGTATAAGTAATAATTAAAATTTCTTTTACTAAATATTTTCTTTTAGTATTAATTCCTAATAATAAACGTAAATATAATAAAATAATTGTAAAAGTTTTACCTGTTCCTGCCGAAGCTTCAATTATTTTAATTCCTTTCAATGGAATTAAAAATATATTATTTAATATATTCATTTTTTTAATAGTAAAATTTTATATTGAATTTTTATATATTGGAAGCATCCAATATTTACATGTATAACATGTTTTTTTGATAAAATTATTGTTTAATAGTGTATAAATTTTTTTAATATATGGATCTTTTTTCTCTCCTAAAACATATTTATTTCCATTCCATGTTTCTATAATTTTTTTTTTACTGTATATAATAGTATTATTTTTTTTAGAAAGATTTTTTTTTTTTTTATCATATATATAATGAAACCAATTTAATCCTGTATTAGTTAAAATTATTGGTTTTTGTAATCCTTGAATATATCCTATAATGTATTTTAATAAATATTTTTTTGCTAGATTTTTTGGAATATTTTTAAAAGTAATTTTATTATTCATACCTATATAAGAACTGTTATATTGTCCGTCTTGAATACAATATATTAAGTGTTCTATCCATAAAGTAATTTTGTTATAATGATTTAAATTAAATGCTTTCCAACGTAATAAACCTTTTTCAGTAATATTTTTTAATTTTCCTTCAATAATGTATTTTTTTATTTTAAACTTAATATTTTTCTCTTTTAAAGACATATTCATGTTTTTAATTTTATTAAATATTTTTTTTATTTTTTTTACTTGATAATTTAAATAAGTTTTTCCTAGGTTTCCATGAGGTAAAATCCCAATAGAAAAAATTTTTTTAAATAAATTTTTAGTATCTTTTTTAAAAATCATATAATCAAGAATTTTTTTATTTAATAAATAATGATTTTTTTTATCTATATAAAAAGGTTCTTGATTATAATTATTTAATCTTTCTGTTTTATAAAAAATTTTTAATCTGTTATTAAAAAAATATTTTATAGGATTGTTCCAAAAAGATAATAAATTATTTATATATATTTTTTTTATTTTATATAACAATGGTATTTTAATATTTTTTTTAGTATTTATCTTTTTTTTATTTTTTGATAATATCCATATTGAATGAAAACTATGAAAATTATTTTTTATATTAAAATTTTCTTTTTCAAAACTATGTTCTGGATGAATAAATAATAATTTTTTTAAAAAATTATTTTTTTTATTAAGATTTTTTTTTTTAAAAAAAAAATTTTGTTGTATATATATATTAAATTGATTTAATATAATAGAATATTTTTGTGTTTTTACATCATAAATTGAATTATTTATATAACTAATAAAAATTTTTTTTTGTGTAAAATATAATAATTCTAAAAACATAAAATATTCTTTTGAATTTTGTTGATAATTATTATTTTTTTTTTGTATATATAATAAATTTTCACATGTTTGAATATTTTTTTTAGGAAATTCGTTATAATTCATTCCTAAAATATAGGTAATTTTAAATGGAATAGTTCTAAAATTTTTAAAATTAGTAAATGTTATACAATTATAATTATTTTTTTTATATTCAAAAATATTTTTTAATTTATTATTCATTTCAAATTGAATAATTTTAATTGATATTCTTTTTTTATATGAACTATGTTTAATTTGTTTAAGTATTAAATTCCATTTTTTTTGAATATATTTAATTTTCTTGTTTTGTTTTGAACTTAAATAAAAAAAATCAGTGATAATTTCTGAATATATTTTTTTCCAAGAATGAATATTTTTTTTAGTCGATAATTTTTTTTTCCATTTTTTTAAAGTTTTTATAAAAAATAATAACTTTTCTAATATTTTAAGTTCTTTTGTTTCGTTAATATTATATGGAAGAATGTTATTCCATAAAATATAATTTTTTACTCCATATCCTATAATAATTTTTTTAATACCTTCATGCCAAGTATTTTGATTAATAGGTAAATGATTTATTTTTTTTTTATGATTTTTATCAATTCCCCATCTAATATTTGTATCTTTAACCCATTTTTTTATTATTTTTAATTCTTTTTTATCAATTAAAAATTTTTTAGAAATAAAAGAAAAATTTAATATATTTAAAATTTTTTCGCTTTTAAATTTATTTTCTGGAAGTTCTAAAATTTTATTTAAAATATATAAAATTTTACTGTTATAAAATTTTTTTTTATAAATATTAAACGGAATTTTATTTTTTTGATTTTCTGAAATAAAAACTGACTTAATAAATGGAATATAATTTTCAATATTTTGTGTTTTAATAATAATATCTTTCGGTTCAATATTTTTATTTTTATTTAAAATATATGATATATTATCATATAAAACTTCTATTTCTCGTAAATAACTACAACATTCATGAATTGAAATTGAATTATCACATTTTAAAAATTTTTTTTTTTTTAGAATATTGTATATATGTATATTTTTAATTGTATTTTGAATATTTTCCAACAAAGTTTTATTTTTATTTAGAATATATTTTTGTTTAATATTTTTTGTTAAAGTAAAAATATACTTAATTTGTTTAAAATGATCTTTATACCAATGTGAGATAAAAGAACTTGAATAATTGTATTTTTTTTTTGTTATATTTTTTAAATTTTTAAATGGAGTACATATAAATAAATAAATCTTTGTAAGATTACTAATTTTTTTTAAAATTTTTAAATATGTATATGGATAACTACATGGATTTAGCAAGAATATTTGATTAGTTAAATTTATAGATTGAGTATTTTTATTTAAACTTTTAATTAAATCTGACATATGATATATATTTTTTTTTTTAGTATAAAATATATTTTTCCAGATTTTTTTTTGTATTTTATACAAAATATAATTCTTTTTAAATATTTTAGATTTTTGATTGTTCCAATTTAAAATCCAGTTTGGATGATGAATAGAGTATTCATATAAAATTTTAGATAATTTTTTAAAATATTTAAATTTAATTAAATCTGAATCTGTTTTATTAAATGAAAAATATTTTGTATATTTTGAAGATAAATTCATTAATTTCCATAAAATATATTCTTGATCAGCAAAAATTTTTTTATTAAATATTTTTTTTTTTAAAATACAAAATATAAATTTTCTAATTGAAATATAAGAAATATTACTATCTATTCCGAGAATTTTTGATATTTTATTTTTAATAAAAGTAATCATTGTTTTATTTTCTACAATAATTATTTCTTTTAAAAATACGTTTTGGTTACTTTTTATAAAATTACATATTTTTTTTATTAAATAATTTAAATTATTAGAAGTATAAGTTTTAATCATAATTTTTAAATTTATTTTAAGTAATTAAATTTAATTATTTGAACATTAAATAATTTTATAATTTAATTACTTTTTTATTATTTTGTATTTTTTGTATGTTTGGTGTTGATGTTTTTAGATTTTATAGATTTAAAAAAATGATTTGAACATGCAATTTGAATATTATTTTTATCTAACGCTTTTTTGAATTTATACATAAGATCCCAATATACTGTTTGTAATTCTATTGTTTTACTCCAACATCGAACAACAAAATTTAAAGAATTTGGAGATAATTCATGTAATCCAATTAATATATCTTGATTATGTATGACACGATCTTCTTTATTAACAACTTTTTTTAATACTGAAATTACTAATTTGATATCAGAATTATGAGCAACATGTATAAAAAATTCATTTCTTCTAATAGCAGCTCTAGAATAATTTACAATTTCTCCAGATATTATTCTGTTATTAGGAACAACAGCTATTTTACCATCTATTGTACGTAAAATTGTATAGAATATATCTATATTTAACACTGTTCCTGATATTTTTTCTAAACTAACATATTCTCCTAATTTAAAAGGTCTAAAAATTTTTAATAAAATTCCAGCAGTAAAATTCGATATATTTCCTTGTAGAGTTAATCCTGTAGCCATTCCTAATGTTCCAAGAATTGCAATAAAAAATGTTGGTTGAACATTACTTATATGAACTAATGAAAGCACTATTGCAAGAATTATAAGTATGTATATCAACATGTTTTCGAATCCAATAAAAATTATATTTATTAAATAAATGAAATATTTTTAAAAATTTCAATTATGATAAATAAAGTTATAGTTTTATAAAATAAAATTTTTTTATTAATTTTATTTTACTGATTTTTTTTTTATAATAAACAATTTTATACTTTTTTGTAAAATATTAATGTAATTTTATATAACATAAGTTTTCATAGATTTATATTAATAATTATAAATTATAATATTTTTTATAATATATTTTTTGCGTTTAAATTTTTAAAAATTTTTTGTAATTTTAAATAAGTATTATTTTGTGATTGTTTTATCCAAGTTCTTGGATCATAATATTTTTTATTTGGTTTATTTATTCCTTCAGGATTTCCTAATTGACTTTGTAAATAGTTTTTATATTTTTTATAAAATTTTAATATACCTTCCCATGAAAACCATTGTATATCAGTATCAAAATTTATTTTTACTACTCCATATTTAATAGATTTATGAATATCTGATAAAGATGATCCAGAACCTCCGTGAAAAACAAAATTTAAAGGATTAATTTTAGATATATTATTTTTTTTTTGTACATATATTTGAGATTTCTTTAATATTTTAGGTTTTAAATCTATATTTCCTTTTTTATATACTCCGTGAACATTTCCAAAAGACGCTGCAATAGAAAAAAGTGAACTAATTTTAGAAAGTTTTGTATATGCATAATTTACTTCTTTAGGTTTTGTATATAAGTATTTTTTTTCTAAATTAGTATTGTCAATTCCATCTTCTTCTCCTCCAGTACAACCAAGTTCTATTTCTAAAAGCATATTTATTTTATTCATTTTTTGTAAATATTTAGAACATATTTTAATATTATGTTTTAATGGTTCGTTTGATAAATCTAACATGTGAGAAGAAAACAAAGGACGTTTATTTTCTTTAAAAAATTTTTTTCCAAATTTAATTAAACCTTTAATCCATGGTAATAATTCTTTATTACAATGATCAGTATGTATTATAATTGGAATATTATAATATTTTGACATTAAATGAATGTGTTGTGCTCCTGATATAGCTCCATCTATTGCTTCTTTAAATGATTTTTTGTGAGTATTATCTTTTCCAGAAAGAAATAAAGATCCTCCATATGAAAATTGTATAATAACAGGAGATTTCATATAATGAGCTGTTTTTAATACTGTATTAATAGAGTCAGTATTAATACAATTAATAGAAGGTATAGCATAATTATTTTTTTTCGCTAATTCAAAAATTTTTTTAGTTTCAAATCCATTTAAAACTCCTGTAAGTATTTCTTTTTTAATTTGATTCATATAGTTTTATAATTTCCTATTTTTATATTAGTTTTGTATATATTTTTTTTTTAACATTTGAAGAGATGGTAATTTTTTTCCTTCTATAAATTCTAAAAAAGCTCCTCCTCCGGTAGAAATATATGAAATTTTTTTTTTGATATTAAACATTTCTATAACAGCTAATGTATCTCCTCCCCCAGCTAAAGAAAAAGCGTTTTTATTATTTGCAATAGCATAAGAAATTTTTTCTGTTCCTAAACGAAATTTTTTAGATTCAAATACTCCTACAGGACCATTCCAAATAATAGTTCTAGCTTTCTTTATAATTTTAATTATTTTTATAATACTTTTGTCACCTATATCCATAATTTCTTCATTATCAGAAATTAAATTAGAATTTTTCATTGAATATATTTTTTTTGTATTACATATATTTAGTGTTCTTGAATCAATTGGTATTAAAATATTATATTTTTTTATAAGTTTTTTAGCTAATTTAATAAAATCTTTTTCATAAATAGATTTACCAATATTGTTTTTAATTGCTAAAAAAGTATTTGCTATACCTCCTCCTACTATTGTGGTATCTGATATCTTTGCTAGTTTTTTTAAAATATTAAATTTTGTAGATATTTTTGATCCTCCTAATATTGTTATTAAAGGTCTTTGAGGTTTTTTTATAGATTTTTGTAAAGATTTAATTTCAGAAATAAGTAATGGTCCTGCGCATGAAATTTTTGCAAACATACCTACTCCATAAGTAGATGCTTCCATTCTATGCGAAGTTCCGAATGCATCCATGACAAAAATATCACATAAAGAAGCATATTTTTTTGATAATTTTATATCATTTTCTTTTTCACCTATATTAAATCTAACATTTTCAAATATTATAATTTCTCCATAATTAATTTTTATTTTATCATTTAAATTTTTTGCAAAATAAATATTAGTATTTTTTATTTTTGTTTGTAAATATTTAAATATTGGAAATAATGAATATTTTTTTTGGAATTTATTTTCTGTAGGTCGTCCTAAATGAGATAAAATCATAATTTTTGATTTATTTTTTAAAGCTAATTTTATTGTAGGTAAAGATGCTTGAATACGAGCATATGATGTAATTTTATTATTTTGCATAGGAACATTTAAATCTAATCTAATTAATATTTTTTTTTTTTGAATATTAATTTTAGTCATTTCATTTATTTTCATATTTTATTCTCAAAAATTTTTATAATTTATTAAAATAAATAAAGAGTTTTATATTTGATATATTTTATTTTAATAATATAAATTATTTTTTTCAGAAATAATTTTATTTATTAAAATTTTATATTTATTAAATATTTAAAAATTTTTTATTTTTTTTAACATGAAATTTATTTTTTATTATTTGAAAAATATATTTATTTAATATTATTTTAAATTTTAAAAAATTAATTCTTTAACCATATTTTAATACCGTTGAGAAACATTTGCGTTGATAACATAATTAATATTAATCCCATTAATTTTTCTAAAACATTAACTACTTTTTTTCCAAAAATATTTAGAAATGCATCAGACATTAATAATGTAAGTAATGTTATACTCCAAGCAATAAATAAAGAAATAATTAAATAGTTTATATTTTTTGCATATTGATGAGATAATAACATTAAAGTAGCTAAAACAGAAGGTCCAGCTACTAAAGGTACTGCTAAAGGTACTAAAAATGGTTCTTCATGTATAACTTGTGTTTCTTTTTTTTGTATGTTATCTGGAAAAATCATTTTTATAGCAATAAAAAATAATATTATTCCTCCAGAAATAGATACAGTTTCTGTTTTTAAATTTAAAAAATTTAAAATATTTTCACCAGAAAATAAAAAAAGTATCATAATAAATAGAGCAATACACATTTCTCTAATTAATATTAAACGACGTTGTTTTGAATTAAAATTTTTTAAAACAGTCATAAATACAGGTAGATTACCTAATGGATCCATAATTAAAATGAGTAATATAGTAATAGAAATTATTGTTTGCATTATTTGTCTCCATTTTTAAAAATTTTTTTAAAATAGGTTATAATAAATATTATTAATTATATATTATTAATTTGTTTAAAATAATTTTATTTTTAAAAATTTTATATATAAAAATATTTTTAAAATATTATTTTATATATAATATTGTAAAATTAATTTTTTAAATATTTTATTTTTTAAAAATTCTAAGAGGTGATTATTTTTAAAAATTTTATTTAAAATTTTTAATATTTAATCTTTAATTAATATTATGAAAAAAAAAGTTGGATTTATTGGTTGGAGAGGAATGGTAGGTTCTGTTTTATTAAAAAGAATGTTAGAAGAAAAAGATTTTTTATACATTAAATCAATTTTTTTTTCTACATCTCAGATTGGTGAAAAAAATCCTAAATTTAGTAATTTTTTTTTTCCTGGATTTTTAAAAGATGCTTATAATATAGAAGAATTAAAAAAATTAGATATTATTATAACATGTCAAGGTAGTTTATATACTCAAAAAGTTTTTCCAATTCTTCGAGCTTCTGGATGGTCAGGATATTGGATAGATGCAGCAGCAGATTTAAGAATGAATAAAGATTCTTTAATTGTTTTAGATCCAATTAATCATTTTCATATAAAAAATGCTATTCGTAGTGGAATTAAAACTTTTATTGGTGGAAATTGTACAGTGAGTTTAATGATGTTAGCTTTAGGTGGTTTATTTCGAAAAAATTTAATTGAATGGATTTCTTTTTCTACTTATCAAGCTGCTTCTGGAGCTGGATCTAAATATATTAAAGAATTATTAAAACAAATGAATTTTTTAAATCAATATTTGTCAAAAAAATCTACATTTGCGCAATCTATTCTTAAGATAGAAAAAAATGTTACTAATATTATAAAAGATTCTAATTTTCCAAAAAAAAATTTTCTTATACCTTTAATTTTAAATTTAATTCCATGGATTGATTCTAACATGTCGAATGGACAAAGTAAGGAAGAATGGAAAATGGAATCAGAAACTAATAAAATTTTGTCATATCAAAAAAATAAGAGAATTTTAGTTGATGGAACATGTATTAGAGTAAGTTCTTTACGTTGTCATAGTCAATCTTTTGTTATAAAGTTAAAGAAAAATATTGATTTAAATAGAATAGAAGAAATATTATCAAATGATAATAAATGGGTTCAAGTAATTCCAAATAATAAAGAATCTACTTTAAATGAATTAACTCCTTTATCTGTTACTGGAACTTTAAAAATTCCAATAGGAAGATTAAGAAAATTAAGTATTGGACCAAAATATTTATCTGCTTTTACTGTAGGAGATCAGTTATTATGGGGAGCAGCTGAACCATTAAGAAGAATGCTAAAATTTTTAATTTAATAAAATTTTTAAAGTTTATATATTTATTTTTTTTTTAAAAAATATGAATAAGGAATTTTTGAAACATTAGATTTTATTAAAATATAGTTTAAAAAGTTACATAGAATAGGTATTTCTCTTTTTGTGGTTATATCATCTGTAATAATTATAATTAAATCTCCGATTTTTAATGATCGGAGTTTTTTTTTTAAAAAAAGCATTGTATCAGGACATCTTAGTCCTATTAAATTTAATATATTTTTTTTTTTCATTTTTTTTTTTTTTTTTTTTTTTGTTTTTACATAATTTAATCAAAATTTTTTATATTAATTTATTTTTAATTAAAAAATAAAGAAATTTCTTTTAAAATCATCCATATTGATTGTTCTTTAATTTTTTTAATTGATATTTCAATCCTTATTAAAGATCTAATAATTTTTAAAAAGTTCTTATAACTATTATTTTGACTAGCATAAATATAAACTTGTTGTGTATTTTTCCAGATTCTGTTTTTATTTAGAAATATTTTTTTTTCAATATTATTTTTTTTTTTTATTAAAATTAATATAATTATTTGATTTTCTAAATATCTTACTAAACTTAAAGGAGAAAATTTTTTTTTATATAAATTATTTAATATAGATAAAGATTTTTTATATTCTCCTAAAAATAAATAATAAATCCATTGAAATATTGTATATGTTTTTTCTGTAAAAATTATTTTTTTTATATCATTAATAGTAATTTTTTTGTTTGGAAAAACTAATGAAATTATATCTAAGTTTTGATGTAATAGTTCAATATTTGAATAATAATTTTTATATAAAAAAAATTTCGCTTGATTAGTAATTAAATTATTGTCTAGATATTCTTCAATCCAAATTAAAAATTCTTCTTTATTTAATTCAAAACATGGAATTAAAGTAAAGTTATTTAAAAAAAATTTATCTAGATTTTTATTAATAATATTTTTATAATTTTTTTCATTTAAAATTAATAAAATAATATTATCTTTAAATAAAAGATTATTTTTTTTAAATTTTTCTATAATTTTTTTTTGTATTTTATTAGTAAATATTTTTAATATAATTATTTTTTTTTTAAATAAGAAACTTTTTTTTTTACATTCATAAAAAAAGTTTTCCCAATTTTTTTCATTTTTTATTTCAATATTTTTATAATTTATAATATTAATTTTATTAAATTTTTTTAAAATTATTTCTTGATATTTTTGTATAAGAATGTTTTTAGTGCCATAAATTATATAATTATATTTTTTCTTTTTATAAATATTTTTTATTATATTTTTTAATTTTATATGATTCATTGAATATACATGTATTACTTATTTTAGTTTTTAAGAGAATATTTCATTATATTGTGATTAAATTTAAAATTTTGTCAGGAATAAAAAATTTTTTTATAATTTTTTTTGTATGAAGTTTTTGAATTACTTTTTTTTCTTTAATTGCTATATTGAAAATTTCTTTTTCAGATAATTTTTTTTTAGTTGAAATAATACAAGACATTTTTCCATTAATTTGTATTATAATTTTATTTATTTTAGAAATAATATATTTTTGATTTATTTTAGGCCAATTATGTATATTAAAATTAGATTGTTTTTTAAATTCTTTTAAAATTTTATAACTAAAATGTGGAGTAAATGGACTTAACAATTTTAAAATAATAATTAAACATTTTCTAATAATTGTACAATGATTATTATT
Organism: Buchnera aphidicola (Chaitophorus viminalis); assembly: GCF_026122795.1. Taxonomy (GTDB): domain Bacteria; phylum Pseudomonadota; class Gammaproteobacteria; order Enterobacterales; family Enterobacteriaceae; genus Buchnera_J; species Buchnera_J aphidicola_BK. The sequence goes on from NZ_JAIWQV010000001.1 coordinate 179,051, forward strand.
TTTTATAATATATTTTTTTAAATATTTAAAAAATTTCATGATATGAGATATAGCAGTATTGAAAGATTGTTTATGTTGAATATCTTCAGAAACTTCTGATACTGTTTTAAATAAATTAGAATATATTTTTTTTTTTTTTTCTTGATTTAAATTAAAATATTTTTTTTTATTTTTTTTAAAAATAGATATATTTTTATAACATATATTCCATATTTTTTTTAAAAATCTATTCATTCCTTTTAATCCATTTTCATTCCAATATAAATCAGATTCTATCGGTGCTGCAAACATTATAAATAATCTTATTGAATCTGCTCCATATTTTTTAATAATTTTTTGTGGATTTATTCCATTATTTTTAGATTTAGACATTTTCATTATTCCTGCATAAATAACTTTTTTTTTATTTAAGTTTTTTATGGAAATAATTTTTCCTGTATTATTTTTTTTTATTTTAAGTTTTTTTTGATTAATCCATACTCTTGTATTTTCATGATTTAAATAATAAAATGCATCTGATAAAACCATTCCTTGACATAATAATTTTTTTACTGGTTCATCATTAGATACTAAATTAAAATCTCTTAATAATTTATGATAAAATCTAAAATATATTAAATGCATAGTAGAATGCTCAATTCCTCCTATATATTGATCTATAGGTAACCAGTATTTTGCAGCATTAAAATCAATCATTTTTTTAGAAAAATTTGGACATGTATATCTAGCGTAATACCAAGAAGATTCTATAAAAGTATCAAATGTATCACGTTCTCTAATTGCTTTTATTCCATTTATTTTTATATTAATCCAATTTTTTAATTTTTTTTTATTATAATAATCATCAAATTTAGGTAATAACACTGGTAATTGTTTTTCTGGAATAGTTATTATTTGATTATTTATAGTTGTTGCTATTGGAATTGGTGTACCCCAATATCTTTGTCTAGATATATTCCAATCTTGTAATTTATATTTTTTTTTTATTTTTCCTATTTTTTTATTTTTTATTTGTATTAATATCTTTTTATTTTTTTTTTTAATTTTTTTTTGTGAAATTTTTGAAAAATTATCTCTTAAATAATTTATATTTTTTTTATAAAAATTACGTTCTATTAAATTATGTTTAGGAGAAGCAATAATAATATTTGTTCCATATTCAATAGAAACAAAATTAGCGATCCAAATTGGTAATTCTTTTTTATTTAAAGGATTAATTGCAATTTCATTTGTTTTTATTCCAATATTTTGAATTTTTTTGAAATTTGAAACAGATGCTAGTTTTTTTTTTTGTTTTTTAGTAAATTCATATATTTTAGAGTTTTTATCAATTAATTTTGGAATCAATTTATGATCTGGAGATATTGCGATATATTTTGCATCTAATAAACTATAAGGTCTAATAGTATATCCTTGAATAAATTTTTTACTTTTTTTTAATTTTAAATTTATTTCTATTCCTTTAGTTCTTCCAATCCAATTTTTTTGCATGTTTTTAACTTTTTTAGGCCACATTTTTAATTTTTTTAAATCTTGATATAATTCTTCTGCATATTTTCTTATTTTTAAAAACCATTGTGGAATATTTTTTAAAATTACTTTAGTATCACATCTCCAACATTTTCCTTTAATAACTTGTTCATTTGCTAATACAGTTTTATCTTTTTTACACCATTTTACTAAAGAAGTTTTTTTATATATTAATTTTTTTTTATATAATTGAATAAAAAACCATTGTTCCCATTTATAATATTTTGGATTACATGTAGAGATTTCTCTAGTCCAATCATAACTAAAACCTAAAGATTGTAATTGTTTTTTCATATATTGAATATTTTTTTTTGTCCATTCTTTTGGTTTTTGTTTATTTTTAATTGCTGCTATTTCAGCAGGTAATCCAAATGCGTCCCATCCTATTGGTTGTAAAACATTTTTTCCTAGCATTCTTTGATATCTTGAGATTACATCACTAATAGTGTAATTTCTTACGTGTCCTATATGAAGTTTTCCAGAAGGATAAGGAAGCATAGGTACACAATAATATTTTTTTTTATTAAAATTTTCTAAAGCTTGAAAAGAATTTTTTTTTTTCCATTTATATTGTATTTTTTTTTCTATTTTGATAGGATCATATTTTTTTTTCATTTATATTCCGTTTCTTCTTAAAAAATTTTTTTATAGATATTTAAAATATTTTTTTAATAAATTTATTAGAATTTTAGAAGATTTTTTTTTTTTTTTTATTTTTTTTAAATAGATTTTTTAAAATATCTTTAATAGTGATTAATCCAGTAATAATTCCAAATTCATCTATGACAATAGATATATAATTTTTATTAATATAAAATTCTTCTAAAGTTCTATTTAAATTTTGACTGTCAGGAACAATTGCAGGTTTTGTAATAATTTCTTTTAATGAAAAATTTTTATTATTTTCATAAACAATTTTAAATAGATTTTTAGCTATTAAAAATCCTATAATGTGATTTTTATCATAACTTATAATTGGAAATCTTGAATATGAAGATTTTACAATTATTTGTAAACATTTATTTAATGTATCATGAATATTCAATGTAATCATTTTAGTTCTAGGAATCATGATATCTTTAACCTGTTTATTTTCTAAATTAATTACTTTTTCAATAGTATTATAGGTATTTTGTGTTATTAATTTATTTTTTATAGATTTATTTATAAAATATAATAATTCTTTTTTATTTTCTGGTGTTTCACTAAAAACTTTATTTAAAAATTTTGAAATAAATCCTTTTTTTTTATACATATTATGTATATCTCTTTTAAATTAACATTATAAATATTTTATATAAATTATGTTTATAATTGAAATTAAAGATTGTGAAGTTAAGATTTTGTATTATAAAAATATGGATTTTTAAATCCTAAAGAAATCATTCTTTTAATTTCTAATTTTTCCATTTTTTTTTGATTAAATAGATTGTTATGAGAGTAACCCATTAAATGTAATACACCATGAATAATAATATGAGCCCATCGTTCAAATATTTTTATATAATATTTTTTTGATTCTTTTTCAACAACACTTTTACAGATTACTAAATCTCCCATTAAAAGTTTATTATTAGTTTCTTTAGGATTAATAATAGAAAAAGATAAGATATTAGTTTTTTTATTTTTTTTTCTATAAAAATAATTTAATTTTTTGATTGTTTTTTTATTAACAATTTTTATTGTAATTATTGTTTTTTTTATAGATTTTTTTATAATATTTTTAATCCATTTTTTAATTATTTTTTTATTTGGAATATTATTTTTTATGTTAACAGAATATTTTATATTTATTTTAATCATGTTTAAATTATATAAAATGAAATATTTGAATAAAAGTTTTTATTTGAAGAACTATATTTATAGATTTCCTTTTAAATTTTGCATATATGCATCTTTAATTTTTACATCAATAATTTTTCCAATTAATTTTTTAGAACCTTTAAATAAAACTGTTCTATTATTTTGAGTTTTTCCAAATAATTTTTTTTTATTATTTTTATATATTAATTTTTCTACTAATACTTGTTGATATGTTCCGATCATTTTTTTACTCCAAAAAATTGTATTTTTTTGTATTTTTTTTTGTAATAAATATAATCTTTCTTTTTTTTCTTTTAAACTAACAAAATCTGATAATCTTGCTGCTGGAGTTCCAGGTCTTTTTGAATAAATAAAACTAAAACTCATATCAAATTTTATATCATCAATTAATTTTAATGTTTTTTCAAAATCTTTTTTTGTTTCTCCAGGAAAACCAATAATAAAATCTGATGTAATTTGTATATTTGGTCTATATGAGATTATTTTTTTTATAATTTTTTTATATTTTGATATACTATATGATCTTCTCATTTTTTTTAAAATTCTATTTGATCCGCTTTGTACAGGTAGATGTAAATAATTAACTAATTTTGGTACTTTTTTATAAATTTTAATTAAATCATTTGTAAATTCCATAGGATTACTTGTAATAAAACGTATTCTTTTAATTTTATTAATTTTAGATATTAATTTTATTAAATGAGATAATTTTACAATAGATTTATTAATAGACTGACCTCTATATGAATTTACATTTTGACCTAATAAAATTATTTCTTTAGTTCCATTTTTTGCTAAAAAATTAGCTTCAGATAAAATTTCTTCAGGATTTCGACTGATTTCTTTTCCTCGAGTATGTGGAACAATACAAAATGAACAGCATTTATTACATCCTTCCATAATAGAAATATATCCGCTAATCTTTTTTAAAGATTGATGTTTATAAAATTTGTATTTTTTTAAATTATTTGATTGAATATTTATAATTTTTTTTCTTTTTTGATAAATATTTTTAATTATTTTAGGTAAACGATGAATTGTTTTTGGTCCAAAAATTATATCTATATATGGAGCTCTTTTATAAATGTTTTTTTTTTCTTGTGTTGCTACACATCCTCCTACAGCTATAATTAGTTTTTTATTTTTATTTTTTAATTTTTTCCATCTTCCTAACTGATCAAATAATTTTTCTTGTGCTTTTTCTCGTATAGAACATGTATTTAAAATAATTAAATCAGCATTTTCTGCATTTTTTGTAGAAATATATTTTAATTTTTTTTGAAGTATATAAAATATTATAGATGAATCATATTCATTCATCTGACAACCCCATGTTTTTATATGTATTTTTTTCATAATTTTTTCTTAATAAAATTTACATTTTAAAATATTTTGATATTTTAATATCAAAATTTATTATATAAATAAATTTATAATTGATATATTCTTAAATATATTATAAGAGAATTATTTTATTTTTTTATTTTTCATATAATTTATTTAAATATTAAATGAAAAATTTTTGAACATAATTTTATTTTGAATAGAATTTAAAAAAAATCTCTTGATAAAATTATAAATATGTTTAATTTTATATGTTTTATTAATTAATAATTAAAATGTTAATAATGTTTAATATTAAATTTTAAATTTTAAATTTTAAAATAGTACTAAATTTCTAGAGATAACATTTCTTGTATTGTTTGTCGTCTTCTAATTTGTATAAAATTATTTTTTTTTATTAAAATTTCAGGAATTAAAGGTCTACTATTATAATTAGAAGACATAGATGATCCATATGCTCCTACATCGTGAATTATTAAATAATCACCAATTTTAACTATTGGTATTTTTATAGTATATAAATGATTATTTTCTTTTTGTGTAAATATATCTCCTGATTCACATAAAGGACCACCAACAATTACTTCCATTGTATTTGAATAATCTAAAATTCTATTATCCATAGGTAAAACAGAAATATAATGATAACTTCCATATAACATTGGACGTATTAATTCATTAAAACCACAATTTAATAATATAAATATTCTATTTTTTACATATTTTATACTTTCTATTTTAGATACCAATAAACCAGATTCAGCTACTAAAAATCTTCCAGGTTCTATTTCTAGTTTAATTTTACAATTTAGTTTTTTAGAAATTTTATTTCTAGATTTATTCCATATTTTATAATAATCTTTAATATTAACTTTTTCTTTATAATTTTTATATGGAATAGTTAATCCTCCACCTGCTGATATATAAGATATTTTATGATTTATTGAGATTGCTTCTTTTATCATTGCTTTACAGACTTTTTTTAAATGAATATAATTTACTCCAGATCCAATGTGAATATGTAAACCAATTAATTTTAAATTAAATTTTTTAATTAATTTAAAAGCTTCTTTTGAATTCCAAATTCCATGTTTACTATTTTTTCCTCCTGTATTAGTTTTTTTGTTATGTCCATGTCCAAATCCTGGATTAATTCTAATCCAAACTTTATGTTTTGGAGATTTTTTACCAATTTTTTTGATCATATCAATAGATCCAATATTAATTGGAATTTTATATAAAATAACTTTTTTTAATGTATTATCTTCAATAATATCAGAAGTATAAATAATATCTTGACTATTTCCTTTAAAACCAGCGTATAAAGCTCTTTCAATTTCTCCTAGAGAAACAGCATCAACTTTTACTCCATTTTTTTTCATAATTTTTAATATATGAATATTGGAACATGCTTTTTGAGCAAATCTAACAATATCAAATTTTTTTAATTCTAGTATTTTTTTTTTAATTATTTTTTTATTATATATCCAAACTGGAGTTTTATATTTTTTAATAATTTTTAAAATTTTCTTTGAATCAATATTATTTTTTTTTTTTATTAAGATATTCATTTTGTTTTATTTTTTTTATTAAGTAAAATTTATTTTTTAATAAGTCTCATATTAGGAAACATTATTACATCTTTAATATTTTTTTGATTTGTAAAAATCATTGTTAATCTATCAATTCCAATACCTAATCCAGCTGTAGGAGGCATTCCATGTTCTAAAGCTAATATATAATCTTTATCATATTTTTTTTTTTTATTTTTTTTTAATTCTTCTTTTTTAATTTGAATTTTAAATCTTTTTTTTTGTTCTTCTGGATCATTTAATTCTGAAAATCCATTTCCTATTTCATAACCTCCTATAAAAAATTCAAATCTATCAGAAAAAAATTCATTATTATTTTTTTTTCTTGCCAAAGGTGATACTTCTATTGGATATTCTGTAATAAAAGTTGGATAAATAAGTTTTTTTTCTACTGTTTTTTCAAATATTTCTGTAATAATTTTTCCGATTCCCCATGTATTTTTAATTTTTAAATTTAATTTTTTTGTAATTTTCTTTAATTGATTTAAATTTTTAAAATCTTTTAAATGAATAAATTTATTAAATTTCATAATAGATTCTTTCATTGTAAGTTTTAAAAACGGTTTCTTTAAGTCAAAGATATTTTTTCTATATTTTATTATATAATTTTTGTTAATTTTTTTTGATAAATATCGTATTAAATTTTCTAAAAATTTCATTAAATATTTGTAGTTAGAATAAGCAATATATATTTCCATCATTGTAAATTCTGGATTATGACGTGTAGATATACCTTCATTTCTAAAATTTCTATTAATTTCAAATATTTTTTCAAACCCTCCTATAATTAAACGTTTTAAATATAATTCTGGAGCAATTCTTAAGTACATTTTTTTATTTAAAGAATTATGATATGTAATAAAAGGTTTAGCAATAGCTCCTCCAGGAATATTATGTAACATAGGTGTTTCTACTTCTAAAAATTTTTTTTTATTCATATAATTTCTAATTATAGATATTAATTTAGATCTTTTTTTAAATGTTTTTTTTAAATTATTATTAGAGATAAAATCTAAATATCTTTTTCTATATCTTGTTTCTTTATTAACTAATCCATGGAATTTTTCTGGAAGAGATCTAAGTGATTTTGTTAATAAAATAAATTTTTTACAATGTATAGTCAGTTCATTAGTTTTAGTTTTAAAAATTGTACCAATGATTCCTATAATATCTCCTAAATCAAGATTTTTAAATTTTTTGAAATTATTTTTTGTAGAATTTAAAGAATCTTGTCTACAATATATTTGAATTTTTCCTTCAGAATCTTGTAAATGCATAAAAATTGATTTTCCCATAATTCTTTTTTGAATTATTCTTCCTGCTGTTTGTACTTTATTTTGATTAGATTTAAGTTCATTTCTATTTTGTGAATTATATTTAAGGTATATTTCATGAAAATAATTTTTTTTTTTAAATTTATTTGGAAAATTAAATCCTTTTTTTTTTAGTTTTTGTAATTTTAATTTTCTATTTTTAAATTCATTATTTTCATTTTTTTTTTTTAGTAAATCTATTTTTTTAGTTTTTTGTATCATATTTTATAATCCTATTTTTAAGCTTTTTTTAATAAATACATCAAGATTTCCATTTAAAAATTTTTGTATTTCTCTTGTTTCTAATTTAGTTCTTTCATCTTTAATACGCGAGTCATCTAATATATATGATCTAATTTGATTTCCCCAATTAATATCTAATTTCTTTGAGTCAATTTTTTTTTTTTTTAAAGCTTGATTTTTTAATTTTATAGTAAAAATTTTTGAAATAATTTGTTGAATTGCATATTTTTTATTTTTATGTTGAGAGCGATTATTTTGACATTTCACAATAATTCCAGTAGGTATATGTTTTATTCTAACAGCTGATTCTGTTTTATTTACATGTTGTCCTCCTGCTCCAGAAGCTTTATATACATCTATTTTTAAATCTGATTTTTTAATTTTTATTTCTTTATTTTTTTTTATACTAGGATAGATAAAAATTGAACTAAAAGAAGTATGTCTTTTATTTCCTGTATTAAATGGGCTTTTACGTATTAATCGATGTATTCCTGATTCTGTTCTTAACCACCCAAATGAATATTTTCCTTTAACTTGAATAGTAGCAGATCTAATACCATTAAATTCATCATATAAAACTGATATTATTTTAGTTTTAAAATTTTTTTTTTGAGCCCATTTTAAATACATTTTAAATAATATTTTAGACCAATCTTGAGCTTCTATTCCACCTGATCCAGATTGAATCTCAATATAACAATTTTTTTTATCATGTTTTTTTTTAAACATATGAGAAAAATTTAAATTTTTAATTTTATTTTTAATTTTAGATATATTTTTTGAAATATCTTTTAATATTGATAAATCATTGAGTTCATAAGATAATTTCAATAAATTTTTATTTTCTATAATTTTTTTTTTTATTAATTTTAATAAATTAATTTTTTTGTCAATTTTTTTTTTTTTTTTATTAAGTTTTGTAATTAATTTTATTTGTTTCCAGTTATTTTTATTTTGTAATTTTTCATTAATTTCTTGAGATTTTTCTTGATATTTTTTTAATTTAAAGATATTCCTTAGTTTTTTTAAATTTAGAAGAACATTTTAAAATTTTTTTAAAAGTTTTTTGAATTATTTTCATATTTTATTTTCTTATTTAAATAAATATAATATAAATGATATTTATGCGAAATTCTTTATATTTTTAATATTTTAAGATTTAACATTTTAAAACAGTTTTAAAAATTTTATATTTTAATATAAATATTTTTCTTTTCAATAATTATTTTTTCATATAAAATTTAATTATTATTTCTTTTAAAAGATTTTTTTTTAATAAATTTAAAATTATGAAAAATTTTTATTTTCAAAAAAATATTATTCTACCTATAGAAAATATATTTTTTTCTATTGTGTATTTAGATGAATTAGTTTTAATAAAAATTTCTGGAAAAGATAAAAAAAAATACTTACAAAATCAGATTACTTCTGACATTAAATTTTTTCCTAACAATAAATATTTTTTTTGTGGAAATTGTAATTATCAAGGAAAAATTTTTAGCACTATTTTACTTTTTAAAAGAAAAAATAGTTATTTTTATATTTTACGTAAAAGTGTATATAAAAAGCAAATTCAAGAAATGAAAAAATATTCTATTTTTTTTGATGTAAAAATAACTTTAGATAAAAAATTTACTTTATTAGGGATTTTAGGTAAAGAATCTCGTTTTTATTTAAATAAAATAATTAAAGTTTTACCAAATAAAAAAAATTCTATTTTACATAAAAAAAATATAACTATGTTATGGTTTAAAAAAAAAATAGAAAGATTTTTATTTCTTTATCCGCGTAAAAAAGTTTTTAATTTTTTAAAAAAAAATAAAAAAAATGCTATATTTAATTATAGTGATCAATGGTCATCTGTAGATATTGAAGAAAAAATTCCTATTATTGAAAAAAATACTTCTGTTACTTTTTTTCCACAAAATATTCATTTACATAAATTTCCTAATGGTATAAGTTTTACTAAAGGGTGTTATATTGGACAAGAACAAATCTCTAAAATAAAATATAAAAAATTAAATAATAAATGTATATGTGTTTTATATAGTTTATATATAAATGAAAGATTTACTCCTGGAGATTTTGTTTATATAAAAAATAATAATTCTTGGATTAGAAAAGGTGTGTTATTAAGTTCAGTAAAAGTAAGTAAAAAGTTTATTTATGCACAAGTAGTTTTAAATAAATTTTTTAAAAATAATTTCATTTATAAAATCAATAATAGTTATTTCTATAATTATTAATATTTTAATGATTTATAATATTTATATATTTTAGATTTTAATAAATAATTATTTTATAGAAATTTATTTTAATGTTTAAATTAAATAATGTTTTAAATATTCTATATTATATTAACGTTTATGAGTATAAAATTTTTATATGAAAAAATCGGGAACACTTTTTATAATTTCTGCACCTAGCGGTACAGGAAAGTCTAGTTTAATTAAGTCTTTTATAAATCAAGAAAAATCTTTAAATATGAATATATCTATTTCATTTACAACTCGAGATATTCGATCTCAAGAAATAAATGGAGTAGATTATAATTTTATTTCTAAAAAAAAATTTAAATTAATGATTTATAAAAGAAAATTTTTAGAATATGCAAAAATTTTTAATCATTATTATGGAACATCTTTGAAAGATATTAATTTATTATTATCAAAAGGAAAAAACATATTTTTAGATATAGATTGGCAAGGAGCTCAACAAATAAAAAAAAAAATTTCTAATGTAAAAAGTATTTTCTTATTACCTCCATCTAAAAAAGAATTATTTTTAAGATTAAAAAAAAGAAATCAAGATAATAAACAGGTAATTTTAAATAGAATGAAAAATTTTTCAAAAGAAATTAAACATTATTTAGAATATGATTATTTAATAATTAATGATAAATTTAATTTAGCACTTTCTCATTTAAAATCTATTATTACTTCTTGTAAATTATCTATTTATTATCAAAATATTAAATATAAAGATTTAATTAATAATTTATTAAAAAAATAATTTATTTTTAATATTTTTTTCTTAAAGCGCATTTTCTTTTACTTTCTGTTAATATTTTTTTTCTTAAACGAATAGATTTAGGTGTGATTTCTATTAATTCATCATCATTAATAAAACTCATTGCTTGTTCTAATGTAAAATTTATTGGTTTAACTAAATTTATAGCTTCGTCTGTTCCAGAAGCTCTCATATTAGTTAATTTTTTTCCTAATAAACAATTTACAGTAAGATCATTAGATTTACTATGCATTCCAATAATTTGTCCTTGATACACTTTAGCTCCATGACCTAAAAATAATTTTCCTCTATCTTGTAGGTTAAATAACGCGAAAGCAACAGCGTTTCCTGTATTATTAGATATTAATACTCCATTTCTTCTTTGTCCAATATTTAATTTAGATGATTTTGAATAGTGACTAAAAGAGGAATAAAATAAACCTGTTCCAGATGTAATATTTATTAGTTCAGAACGAAAGCCAATTAAAGCTCTGCTAGATATAGTATATTCCAATCTAATTCTATCTTTGTTATCTGAAATCATATTTTTAATTTCTCCTTTTCTTTCTCCTAGATATTTCATAATTGTTCCTTGATGTTTTGTTTCTATATCTAGTATGACATTTTCGAATGGTTCATTTTTTATTCCATTAATTTCTTTAAAAATAACTTTAGGACGTGAAACTTCTAATTCATATCCTTCTCTTCTCATATTTTCTATTAAAATAGATAAATGTAATTCTCCTCTTCCTGATACACAAAATACACTTGTATCATCTGTTTCTTTGACTTTTAATGCTACATTATGTTTTTTTTCTTTTTTTAATCTTTCTAAAATATGTCTTGAAGTAACATATTTACCTTCTTTTCCAGAAAAAGGAGAAGAATTTACGGAGAAAAACATTTTTACTGTTGGTTCATCAATATTTAATTTTGGAAGAGGTTTTTTATTTTTTATATCGCATATAGTATCTGAAATTTTTAAGTTTTCTATACCTGTAATTGCTATAATATCTCCTGAATATGCTTTTTTTATTTCATTTTTTTTTAATCCGCAATATGTCAGTAATTTATTAATTTTTCCAAAATAAACTTTTCTTTTTTTATCAATAATTTTAATATTTTGATTTTGTTTTATATATCCTGATCGAATTCTTCCTATTCCAATTACTCCAAGATAATTATCATAATCTAATTGAGAAATTTGCATTTTAAATTTTTTATGAATATTTTTTTTTGGAGAGGGAGTATATTTAATTATAGATTTGAATAATGGATTCATATTTTTTTCTAATTTATTATAATTTAATCCAGATAAACCTAATAAAGCAGACGTATATATTATAGGAAAATCTAATTGAGTATCTGTTGCATTTAAATTAACAAATAAATCAAAAATTTGATCTATAACCCAATCTGGTCTAGAGTTTTTTCTATCTATTTTATTAATTACTATAATTGGATGAAGATTATATTTAAATGCTTTTTCTGTAACAAATCTAGTTTGCGGCATTGGTCCATCTAATGCATCAACTACTAATAAAACAGAATCTACCATAGATAATACTCTTTCAACTTCTCCTCCAAAATCAGCATGTCCTGGAGTATCTACAATATTAATTTTATATCCTTTCCACATTAAAGAAGTATTTTTGGAAGTAATAGTGATACCTCTTTCTTTTTCTAAATCATTACTATCCATCACTCGTTCTTTTTTTTCTTCATGACTTTTAAAAACTCCTGATTGTTGTAATAATTTATCGATTAATGTAGTTTTTCCATGATCAACATGAGCAATAATTGCTATATTTCTAAATTTTTGATTCATTAAAATTATCCTGTTTTTTTAAATATTTAGTGTATATAGAATATAATATATTTTTTTATAAAAAATAAATTTTTAAAATTAATTAAAGTTTATAAATATTATATTAATACATATATAATATTTATAAAAATTATATTATATTAAAACATATTTTTTAAATTTTTATTTATAAAAATATTATTATTTATTTTTAAAGATTTCTAGTTTAAATATAAGGAATATATGCAAAATTTAAATTTTAATTCTACTATTTTTTTTAAGAGTTTTTTAAATGTTTCTGATATAAATATTCATTCTGGTATTGAAGTTATATGTCTTGGTTATTCAAATACAGGAAAATCTACTTTAATTAATGTATTGTGTGAAAAAAAAAAGTTATCTCGTGTTAGTAAATCACCTGGAAGAACTCAATTAATAAATTTTTTTAAAATTAATGAAAATTTTAGAATTATAGATTTTCCAGGATATGGTTATTCTAAATTTAATAAGAATTCTAGTTCAATATGGATTAATAAAATTAAAGAATATGTCAAATTCAGAAATATTATAGTGGGAGTAGTAATTATAGTAGATATAAAGTTTTTTTTTAAAAAAATTGATTTAGAAATTATGAGTTTTTTAAATAAAAAAAATATTAAAATAATTATTTTATTAAATAAATGTGATAAAATTAATTATAATTTAAGATATAAAAAATATATTTTGGCAAAAAAAGAACTTAAAAAATTAAAAATTTGTGCATCAGTTCAATTATTTTCATCTTTAAAAAAAATTGGAATTTTAAAATTAAAAACTATTTTAAATGATTTATATTTTAAAAATTATTTATAATTTATTAAAAAACATTTTTAATCAAACCAATTTTTTTTTTTAAAAGATTTTATCAAACTAGTAAAATTATTTTTTTTAAATTGATCTAAAATCTTTTGTATTATGGGTTTTTTTAACTTAAATTTTTTTTTTAGTAATGATGGTTCTATATTTAATTTAATTTTGGATAAAGTGTAAGATATAAATGCAATTTTTTTATTTTTTTTGAATATTTGAGGAAGATTTTTTGCATTTCTAATATTTAATAATGATAATTTTTTTAAATTTTTATAAATTTCTTTTAAAGATTTAAAATTTTCAAGAATTTTTTGAGCAGTTTTAATTCCAATTCCAGGTATTCCTGGAATATTATCTGATTGATCTCCAGATATTGCTAATAGATATTTTATTAATTTTGGTTTTACACCAAATTTTTGTATGACTTCTTGTTTAGTAATTATTTTATTTTGATGATTTAGAATATGTATTTTAGAATTAATTAGTTGTGTCATATCTTTATCATTTGTTAAAATTAATATTTTTTTTTCTTTTTTACTTTGATATTTAGCAACGGTTCCAATAATATCATCTGCTTCTATTCCTGGTATTTTTAATACAGTAATACCCATATATTTTATTATTTTTATAATTTTTTTAATTTGATTTTTTAAATCTTCTGGAATTTTGATTCTATTAGATTTATATTTTTTATATATTTTTTTTCTAAAATTTTTTTTTTTATGATCAAATACTACTATTACTTTTTTTGGTTTATATTCAGAAAAAATTTTTCTTAACATAATTAACATTCCATATATTGCACCTATTGGTTGACCTTTTTTATTTTTAAATTTTTTAAAAGTAAAATATGATTTATATAAATGGTTTGTACCATCAATAATTATAATAATTTTTTTTTTATAAAATTTCATTTGTAAAATATAATTTATAGTAAAGTAATATAATAAATATTTAGAAGTATATTCATAGAAGAATATATTTTTTATAGAAATTTATTTAATATTTTTTGTATGTGAAATAATAAAAATTTTTAAATAAATTAATTTATTTTTTAAATTTTTTATCTGATTTTATATGTATATATTTTAAAATTAATTATTTATATATTATTTCAGAATAAAATTTTAATATATTTTTTGAAAATATATTTATTTTTGAAACAATTTAAAATATTAAATGTAGTAAAATAGAATATTTATTCAATAAAGTATTTTACTACGTAAGTAATTTTTAAAAATATATTATTTTTTTTTAATATTTAATTCTTTAAAGCCATTATATTTAACTTGAGAATCTCCTAAATATTCTTCAATTCTAATTAATTGATTATATTTTGCAATTCTATCTGTTCTACTTAATGAACCAGTTTTAATTTGTCCTGCTGAAGTTCCAACAGATAAATCTGCAATAGTAACATCTTCAGTTTCTCCGGAACGATGAGAAATAATTACATTATAATTTGATTTTTTTGCTGTTTGAATAGTTTTTAATGTTTCTGTTAATGTTCCAATTTGATTTGGTTTAATTAAAATCGAATTAGCAATTTTATTTTTAATTCCTTTTTTTAAAATTTTATTATTTGTTACAAACAAGTCATCTCCTACTATTTGAATATTTTTTCCTAAAATATTAGTTTGATAAGCAAATCCTTTCCAGTCAGATTCATGTTGTCCATCTTCAATAGATAAAATAGGATATTTATATGATAATTCTTTTAAATATTGAGTAAACTCATAAGAATTAAATTTCTTATTTTCTCCTTTTAAATAATATATTTTATTATTAATATCATATAATTCAGATGCTGCGCAATCTATTGCTAGAGTTACATCTTTTTTAATTTTGTATCCTGATTTTTCTATTGCTTCTAATATTAAAAGAATTGCTTCTTCGTTAGAATTTATGTTTGGTGCGTATCCTCCTTCATCTCCTACAGCTGTACTCATATTTTTTTTTTTTAATATTGTAGATAATGAATAAAAAATTTCACATCCCATTCTAATAGAATTTTTAAAATTTTTAGCAGATATAGGTTGTATCATAAATTCTTGAATATCAATATTATTATTTGCATGTTTGCCTCCATTGATAATATTCATCATAGGAAGAGGCATAGAATATTTTTTAGAAGTTCCATTTAAATCTGCAATATGTTCAAATAAAAATACTTTTTTAAATATAGAAGCAACTTTTGCATTAGCTAAAGAAACAGCTAACATAGTGTTTGCTCCTAATATAGATTTATTTTGTGTTCCATCTAATTTTATCATTATCTTATCAATATTTTTTTGATCTAAAGAATCTTCATTTAGTAAATGTTTAGATATTAAATTATTGATTAGTGAAACAGATTTTTTTACACCTTGACCATAAAAACGTTTTTTGTTTCCATCTCTTATTTCTAAAGCTTCTTTAGAACCTTTAGATGCTCCAGAAGGAACTGAAGCTCTTCCAATTAAACCATTTTTAAGATGAACTTCTGCTTCTACAGTAGGATTACCTCGAGAATCAATAATTTCTCGACCAATAATTTTTATTATTTTAGACATTTTTTCCTCATAATATTTTTAATATAAATAGATATAATTTTTGTATTAATTTTTTTATATTTTTTTTTAGATTTTTTATTAATTTTTTTAAATTAAAGATTTTTATATTGAGGTTTAGATTTAAATTTTTAGATCAATTGAGATAATTAATTAGAAATTATTTTTTTTAGTGTAATTATTTTAACTAATTACGTATATATACAAATATTTTAAAAAAATAATTTTTTGTTATGAGTATTTTTAATATTATATTATTTTTTTATTTTATTTTAATTACAAAATTAATAATATTTTATAAATTTTAGAAATTTAAATAAAATTTTATTTTTTTTTATTCTTATTAATTTTTTTAAAAATTTCATAAAATAATTTTAATTTTGAAAAAAATATTTAAAATCATATATTTTAAATAATTTTATAAATAATATTTGATCTGAAATTTGAATTTATTTATTTGTTTTTTTTTTAAACTCATATTTTATTGAATATTTTAAAATAGTTGAATATTTTATATTTTGTGTTTAACAATTAAATTAATTTTGATCAATATTGTTATTTTATATGTTTTAATTAATAATTTTTGAATTTATATAAATTTAGTAATGAAATTTTTTTATAAGTTTCATTGTAACATCTTTATTGATATTTTTAGGATTTTTTTTATTTAAAAAATAAAATATTTAATTTTAATATCTATAAATAAAATTTTTTTTAAAATTTTAAATAAATTTATTTTTAATGTAATTAATAGTATAAATTACATATTACTAAAGTTAAATAAATATAAAAAGTATTTTTTTAAAGTTAATAAAAATTTAATATATGATTTTTACAAATGAAATATATTTAATATTTTAAATTATTTTTTAATTTTTAAATAGATTTAATAATTTTTAAATTTAAATTCATATGTAATTTAATTTTATAACTTTAATATTTTAAAAACATATTTTTTTTAAATATTTAAAATTTATTTATAAAATAATTATTTATATTTTTATGTAAAAATATTTATTAAAATTATATTTATTATTAATGTTTTTTTCCTTTTAAAGAGATAGTTTTATTAAAAGTAATTTTTTTATTTTTAAAAGTTTCTTTTTTATCAATTATAAAATAACCTTCTCTCTCAAATTGAAAATATTTTTGTTTTATATGATTAATAAGACTTTTTTCTATAAAACCATTTTTAATTATAATTGATTTATGATTAATATATTTTAAGTAATTTTTTTGTGAATCTGGATTTTTAATTGAAAAAATATGTTTAAAAATTCTAAATTTAGCTAAAATAGCATTTTTTTTAGAAACCCAATGTATTACTCCTTTTATTTTTCTATCTGAAGGATTTTTATTTAAAGTATTTTGATCATATGTACAATAAATTTTTTTTATATTTCCTAAAGAATCTTTTTCAATATTTTTTACTTTAATGATATATGCATGACGTAATCTTACTTCTTGATTCATTGTTAATCTTCTATATTTTTTATTTGCTATTTCTTTAAAATCATTTTTATCGATGTATATAGTTTTATTGAAATAAATTTCATGAGTTCCCATATTTTTATATATAGGATGGTTATTAACAATTATTTTTTGATTATGTTCTTTAGGTAAGTTTGTAATAATAATTTTTAATGGATTTATAATTGCCATAAATCTATAAGCGATATTATTTAAATGATCTCGTATACAATGTTCTAATAAAGAAAATTCAATTAAATGATTTTTTTTAGAAACTCCTATTTTTTTACAGAAATTTTTAATAGATTGAGGAGTATATCCTCTAATTCTTAATCCAGATATTGTTGGCATGCGAGGATCTTTCCATCCTGAAATAATTTTTTTTTGTATTAAAACTTTTAATTTTCTTTTTGAAAGAGTAGTATATTCTAAATTTAATCTAGAAAATTCATATTGTTTAGCATGATTTTTTATATTTAAGTTTTTTAAAATCCATTGATATAGTTGGTTATTATTTAAAAATTCTAATGAACATAAAGAATGAGTAATTTTTTCTATAGAATCTGAAATACAATGACTAAAATCATATGTAGGATATATGTACCATTTATTTTTTGTACGATAATGTAGATTTTTTTTTATTCTGTATAATACAGGATCTCTCATAACTATATTTGAAGAGTTCATATCAATTTTTGCTCGAAGACATATATCTCCATCTTTAAATTTTCCATTTTTCATATCTTTAAATAATTTTAAATTTGTTTCAACACTTTGATTTCTATAAGGACTATTTTTTCCTTTTTGAGTTAAAGTTCCTCTATATTTTTTTACTTCTTTTTTAGATAATTTGTCTATATATGCTAATTTTTTTTTTATTAAAATTTTTGCATATTTATATAGTTTTTTAAAATATTGAGATACATAAAAAATTTTTTTATTCCATTTATAACCCATCCATTTAATATCTTTTTGTATAGATTTAACGTAAATTTTACTTTCATTGTCAGGATTGGTATCATCAAATCTTAAATTACATTTTCCATTATATATTTTTGCAATCTTAAAGTTTAAATATATTGATTTAGCATGTCCAATATGTAAAAAACCATTTGGTTCTGGTGGAAATCTAGTATGTATTTTTGTATATTTTTTATTTTTTAAATCTTTATTAATAATTTTATAAATAAAATTCTTATTTTTATTAATTTTCATTATATAGTGCTCCATTAATTTGTAAGATTAAATTGATTATTTTTAAAAATATATTTAAAAAACAATATTTTTAGTAGCGATTTCTTTATAGAATTTTTAGTTTGTATGTGATATAATTTTAAAAATTTAAGATTAAGAAATATTAATAAAATTAATATTCTTATCAAAAAAATATTAATTTATAACAATTTCTTATAAAGAAATTTTATAATTTATTTTGATAATTAATTAATTAAGAAATTTTAATTTATTTTTAAATAAATATGATATAAAAATATATAGCTATGTAGCTCAGTTGGTCAGAGCACAGCACTCATAACGCTGAGGTCATGGGTTCAATTCCCATCATAGCTAAAATAATTAATTTATATTATAATAATTTAAATATAGAAAAAGCGGAAGTGGCGAAATTGGTAGACGCACCAGATTTAGGTTCTGGCGCCTAATTGGGTATGCGAGTTCAAATCTCGCCTTCCGTATGTTTTAATTAAGAAATTTTGGGGTATAGCCAAGAGGTTAAGGCATCGGTTTTTGATACCGACATCCCTGGTTCGAATCCAGGTACCCCAGTTTTAAATAAATAAAAATTTTATTTATTTTTTTAAAATTAAATATTAATATTTTTAATTAATTTTGGGAAAGATTTTTATATATTTTAAAAATTAATTTTATTTTTTAAACTTATAATATTTATAAAATTATATTAAAAAATTTTTTTAAAATAATTATTGGTGTTTATCTGATGAAATTAGAAAATTTAAAAAAAATAGTAGCAAAAAATGCTTTAAAATATATACCAAAAAAAAAAGTAATTGGTATAGGAACTGGTTCAACTATATCTTATTTTATTAAATATTTAAGTAGAATTAAAGATAGTATTAAAGGAGCTATTTCATCATCTTATCATACTACAGTTAGTCTAAGAAAAAATGGAATTCCTATAATTAAATTAAATGATGTAGATAATTTATCAATTTATTTTGATAGTGCTGATGAAATAAATGATAATATGGATATGATTAAAGGTGGAGGTGCTGCTTTAATGCAAGAAAAAATTATTGCATCAGCATCTAAAAAATTTATATGTATGATTGATTATACTAAAAAAGTAAATATTTTAGGAAAATTCCCTTTACCAATAGAAGTTTTACCGATGGCTTATAAATATGTTCAAAAAGAATTAAAAAAATTTGGAGGAATTGTTAAAAAAAGAAAAAACGTTATTACTGATAATAATAATTATATATTAGATATTAAAAATTTATTTATTAAAAATCCTTTATATTTAGAAAATCAAATTAATAATATACCTGGTGTTATTTCTGTAGGAATTTTTGCACAAAGAAAACCTGATATTTTATTAGTTAGTAATCATACTCATGTTCAAACTATTTTAAATAAAAATTAAAATTTCTAAAATTTATAAAAAATATTTATTTAAAAAAAAATTATATCATGTAGAATCAAATAAATTAAAAATTAAAAATTTTTAATTTATAAAATTTAAAATTTATAGTCTATAAAAACTAAATTTAATAAATTTTTAAATAAATATTTTTTAAAATTTTAATTTATGAATATTTTTAATTTATGAAATTTTTATTAAAAATAATATTTTTGTTTTAAAATTTTATTACATCCGGAAGGATTTGAACCCTCGACCTCTCGGTTCGTAGCCGAGTGCTCTATCCAACTGAGCTACGGATGCATAAATAAAAAATATTATTTTATATATTATTTTTATATAATAGTGAGAGAGGGATTTGAACCCTCGATGAATTTTTTAAATACATACTCCCTTAGCAGGGGAGCGCCTTAAACCACTCGGCCATCTCACTTGAATAAAAATTTTATTTTTTTAAAGCTTAATATTTATATTTTATACTTTTTTCTTTTATAAAGTCAATTTTTTATATTCTTTTGTAATTAAAAATATTTATATAAAATTATTTTATTTAAGTATTTTTAAAAAAAATTTATGTTTTTTTACTTTTTTTTTCAGCTTGAATTCTTTGATATATTTCTTCTCTATGTACAGAAATTTTTTTGGGAGCATTAATTCCAATACGTACTTGATTTCCTTTAATTCCTAAAACTGTGACTATGATTTCATCTCCTATAATAAGTGTTTCTCCGATTCTTCTAGTTAAAATTAACATTTTTTCTCCTTAAAATATTTTTTGTAATTCCATATAATTTTAGCATGTATATATAAAAATTATTTTATATTATTTTTAATAATTTTTTTTATACTAAACTTATAATTTTTTTATTTTATTTTGAATTTTAGAAAGAACTAATTTTTTACATTTAGATATTATTTTTTTTATAGATAATGAAGAATTTATAATTCCTTCAGAAAAGTATATATTACCTCCTCCTTTTCCAGATATTTTTTTTAAAATTTTTAAAATTAATGTATTCGCTTGAATTATTTTGCTTAATTTTTTACTAATTTTAATTTTTAAATAAATTTTTTTAGATATGTTTATTAGTATTATAATACTTGATTGGAATTTTTTTTGTAAATAATCTATAATTTTAAAAATATATGATTGTTGTTCATTGTATAATATATGAAAAAAAATATAATGATTATTAATTTTTATGTATTTTTTAGAAATTGTTTTCATTGATAAAATTAATAATTTTTCTTCAATATTTTTATTATTTTTTATTAATTTTTGTTGTATTTTTAAAATATTTTGAATTTTTTTTATTAAATTAGAATTTTTTGGTTGTATTAGTTTTTTTATAATATTTAATTTTTTTTCTTTTTTATAAATTTCTTTAAAAGCTTTTTTATAAGTTACCGCTTCAATTCTTCTAGTTCCAAATGATATACTATTTTCATTAATTATTTTAAAAAGAATAATTTCTCCTGTTTTATATACATGAGTGCCACTGCATAATTCATTTGAAATTGAATTAATTGAAATAATTCTAACATTATTTTGATAAATTTTATTTTCAAGGAAAATATATTTTTTTTGTTTAGCATTTTTAAAAGTTGTAATAAAATTTTTTACTTTAATATTTTTTTGAATATATTTATTTACAGTTTTTTCAATTTTTTTTATTTTTTTAAAATTTAAATTTTTAAAATAAGTATAATCAAATCTAATTTTTTTTTCGTTAACTAAAGATCCTTTTTGTAGAATATTTTTTCCTAAAACTTTTTTTAATCCAGCATGTAATAAATGTGTAGCAGTATGATTTTTTTCAATTAATTTTCTTTTTTTAATATCAATTATAGCTTTAACTAAAGTATTTTTATTTATTGTTCCTGAATATATTTTTCCATGATGAATAATAATGTTTCCATTTTTTGTAGTGTTATAGACCTCAAAAATTCCATTTTCTGATTTAATTATTCCACTATCTCCAATTTGTCCACCGGATTGTCCATAAAAAGGAGTACTTTCTAAAATTATTTGACCTGTACTTTGTTTATCAATTTTATTAACCGATTTATCATTAATATAAATTTTTTTTATAATAGTTTTTGTTTTATAAAAATTATATCCTATAAAATTTGTTTTGTTATTTACAAACATTGAAATTTTATTTGTATTTTTATATTTTTTTTTAACATTTATTATTTTTTGATTTTTTATTTTTTTATTAAGTTTATTAAGATCTATTTGAATATTTTTTTCTTTGCAAAAATCTTTAGTTAAATCTATTGGAAATCCTAATGTATCATATAAATAAAATACAATATTAGAATCTAATACATTATTTTTTAAATTTTTTATTTCTTCTTTTAAAATTTTTAATCCTTTATTTAAAGTTTCTGAAAATTGTAATTCTTCTATTTTTAATATTTTTTGAATTTTATTTTTATAGCGAATCAAAAGATGATTTGCATTTTTCATAGATTTTATTAAGATAGGTACTATCTTATAAAAAAAACATTTTTTTAGTCCAATAGATCTTCCATGTCTAATAGCTCGTCTAATAATTTTTCTTAAAACATAACCTCTATGTTCGTTAGAAGGAAATACGTTGTTCGCAATAATATATGAACTAGAACGAATATGATCAGATATAACTTGCAAAGATTTATTATTTTTTGTATTTGATAAATTAAATTTTTTTTTAATTCCTTGTATAATTTTATAAAAAATATCTATATCGTAATTTGATTGCACATTTTGTAAGACAGACGCAATTCTTTCTAATCCCATTCCTGTATCTACTGAAGGAGATTTTAATTTAATAAATTTTTTCTTTGGTAATTTGTGATATTGAATAAAAACAATATTCCATATTTCTAAAAAACGATTTCCTATATCTTTTTTTGATCCAGGAATACTTCCAGGTATATTTTTTCCATAATCATAAAAAATTTCTGTACAAGGTCCACATGGTCCATATTTTTCCATTTTCCAAAAATTTTCTGATGTATATTTAATATTATTTTTATTTTTTATAAAAATTATTTGATTATTTGAAAGTTTTATAATATTTTTCCAAATTTGATATGATTCTATATCATCTTCATAAATAGTTACTAAAAGTTTATTTGGATCAATATTAAACCATTTTTTTGAAGTAAGAAGTTTCCACGCATATATTATAGATTTTTTTTTTAAATAACTTCCAAAACTAAAATTTCCTAACATTTCAAAAAAGGTATGATGTCTAGGTGTATAACCAACATTTTCTAAATCATTATGTTTTCCACCTGTTCTTAAACAATGTTGTATACTTGCAATGTTTTTATCTTTTATTGTTTTTAAACCTAAAAAAATATTTTTAAATTGATTCATTCCAGCATTTGTAAACAGCAATGTTGGATCGTTATCAATAATTAAAGAACTACTAGGATAAATTATGTGATTTTGACTTTTAAAAAAATTTAGAAATGTTTGACGTATTTGTTCTGTTGTTTTATACATATATATCCAAAATATTATTGTAATTTTAAGATTTTTTTTATGAATTTTTTTTATAATTAAATAATTTTATTATGTTTATTTATTTAATAAAATTTTTTTTTTAATTGTATATATTTTCATATAGAAAAATTTTTTATTAATATTTATTAAATAGTATATAATTTATAATTAATATCTAAAATTATTTAATAACATATTATAAATTATTTTTTTAAAATTTAAATTTTATAAAGGACAAATATATTTGAAGAATTTTATTTTGTTAGAAAAAAAAGTTCCTAAAAAAATATTTAATCGAATCAGAATAGATAAAGTGTTACCAAAATTATTTCCTATATTTTCTAGAAATTATTTTAAAAAATGTATAAATAAAAATTATGTTTTAGTAAATAATATTATTATTACATCTCCTAATTTTAAAATTATGGAAGGAGATATTTTAAATATTAAAATATTCTTTAAACAAGAGAAGTTTTTCTTACCTCAAAAAATAAAATTAAATATTGTTTATGAAGATACATTTTTATTAATAATAAATAAACCTTCATCTTTAGTAGTACATCCAGGTTACGGAAATTCTCACAATACTTTATTGAATGGATTAATATTTTATTATAAAAATATTATAACAATTCCTCAAAATGGAATAGTTCATAGATTAGATAAAGATACTACAGGATTAATTATTATTGCAAAAACTATTTCTACATATTTTATTTTAAAAAAAATGATTAAATTAAGAAAAATTTATAGAGAATATGATGCTATTGTTTTAGGAAAAATAAAATTTGGAGGTATGATTAATGCTCCTATTAAAAGACATAAATTTAAAAGAACTCATATGACAGTTTCTATAAATGGAAAAACTGCTATTACACATTATAAAATTAAAAAAAAATTTAATACATGTACATGGTTAAAAGTTAAATTAGAGACAGGTAGAACACATCAAATACGTGTTCATATGTTATATATTAAACATCCTATTGTTGGAGATAAAAAATATAAATATTATTTAAATTTTTTTAAAGATTTAAATAATAGTAAATTATATAGTGTAATTAAAAGTTTTCCTAGACAAGCTTTACATGCTTCTAAATTAAAGTTTTTTCATCCAATTACAAATAAAAAAATGTATTTTAAAATTAATTTACCACAAGATATGATTAATTTAATTTATAAATTAAATGTAGAAGTTTAATATTAAAAATGTTTTTATTAAATAGGATTAAAATTTAATTTTATATCTTTTAGATGAAAATATTTAATTTTTAGAAAATAATATTTTTTAGATTTTTTTTAGATTGAATGTTTATTGATTATTTTTTTTATATAATCTTTTAATTGCTGTTTTTAACGCCCA
Organism: Buchnera aphidicola (Chaitophorus viminalis); assembly: GCF_026122795.1. GTDB lineage: Bacteria > Pseudomonadota > Gammaproteobacteria > Enterobacterales > Enterobacteriaceae > Buchnera_J > Buchnera_J aphidicola_BK. The sequence goes on from NZ_JAIWQV010000001.1 coordinate 204,063, forward strand.
CTTATAACCGTCTATACCTAATCCACAAATTACTCCATTAGAAATATCTGAAATCCATGAATGTGAACGAAAATTTTCTCTAGAATAAATATTAGATATATGTACTTCTATAAATGGAATTTTTACAGCTAATAAAGCATCTCTTAAAGCAATACTAGTATGTGTAAAAGCAGCAGCATTAATAATTATATAGTCAACTTTTTTTTTAGAACGGTGTATTTCTTCAATTAAAACATGTTCTGCATTAGACTGTATATGATTAATTTTTATAAAATATTTTTTAGAGTATTTTTGTAGTTTATTAATTAATTGTGGTAAAGAGATATTTCCATAAATTTCATTTTCTCGAGAACCTAAAAGATTTAAATTTGGTCCATTAATTAATAATATAGTAAATTTTTTTTTCATATGTAATTTCTTTTAATTAATTTAATTAAACTATATTATACAATATATATTTTAAGATACAAAATATAAAATAAATTTTTAAAATATAAAATTTTTATATCAAAACATAAAATTTATAAAATAAATTTTTAATTTATTTTATAAATTTTAAGATTTTAAATAATTTTTGTTTAAAAAGTGAGAGTATATGAATTTTAATACAGTAATAAATAATATATTATTTAAAAATAACATTAACATAGAAGATGTTTTTTGTGTATTATCTGATTTGTCTAAAAAAAAAATAGATTATTCTGATATATATTTTCAATCAAAATTAAGTGAATCATGGATACTAGAAAATAAAATTATTAAAAATGGAACTTATAATGTTGATACAGGTGTAGGATTACGAGCAATTTGTAATGAAATGAATGGATTTGCTTATACCAATCAAATAAATTTAATTGGATTAAGAAAAATTACTAATGTATTACAAAATATTTTAAAAAATCAAGAATATAAAAATAATCAAAATTTTATTTATAATGAAAATAAATCTTTTTATGGATTTGATAATCCTTTAAATTCATTAACAAATAAAGAAAAAATTAATATTTTACGTCAAGTAGATGAAATTGCTCGTAGATATGATTCCAGAATTTCTCAAGTTAATGCATGTTTATCTGGAACATATGAAAATATATTAGTTGCATCTACAGATGGTATTTTAGCTACAGATATTAGACCATTAGTGTCTCTTTCTATTTATATTTTATCTGAAGATCATGGAAAACGTGAAATTGGAACTAATGGAGGAGGTATTAGAAGTACATATCAATATTTTTTAAAAAAAAATAATAATGGTTATTCAAATTTAGAAGATTTAACCAAAGAAGCAGCTAGAATTTCTATTTTAAATTTAAATTCTAAAAAAGCTCCTTCAGGTTCTTTTCCTGTAATATTAGGTTCTGGATTTCCAGGGGTTTTATTACATGAAGCTGTTGGTCATGGATTAGAAGGAGATTTTAATCGTAAAAATTTATCTATATATAGTAATAAAATAAATAAAAAAGTGGCTTCTAATTTATGTACAATCGTAGATGATGGAACCAAAAAATATTCTAAAGGTTCTATATCAATTGATGATGAAGGAACTCCAGGTCAATATAATGTTTTAGTAAAAAACGGAATTTTAAAAAAATATTTACAAGATAAATTTAATTCTCATCTAATGAAAACAGTTTCTACAGGTAATGGTCGAAGAGAATCTTATGCATATCTTCCCTTACCTCGTATGACTAATACATATATGCTTTCTGGAAAATCCACTGTATCAGAAATTATAGAAAGTGTAGATTATGGAATATATGCAGTTAATTTTAGTGGTGGACAAGTTGATATTACTTCTGGAGAATTTGTATTTTCTACATCTGAAGCATATTTAATTCAAAAAGGAAAAATTATTTCTCCTATTAAAGAAGTTACTTTAATTGGTTCTGGAATAGAAATTATGAATAAAGTATCTATGGTAGGAAATGATTTAAAAATGGATAATGGAACTGGATTATGTTCTAAAGAAGGACAAGATGTTCCTGTTTCTGTAGGACAACCAACTATTAAAATAGATTCTTTAACTGTAGGAGGTACGAATTAATTTTTAATTTTAATAATTTATAATTTTTTAAATATTTTTATACGCAGTCACACTTAATGTTATGACTGCTGTTTTATTTAAAGAAATTTTTTTGTTTAAATAAATTAAATTTTTTCTTTAATTCTTGCAGATTTACCAAATTTTTTACGTAAATAATATAATTTAGACTTTCTTACGAAACCTTTACGTTTTATAAATATATTTTCGATATTTTTAGAGTGTGTTTGAAAAACTCTTTCTACACCTTCATTGTTTGATATTTTTCTAACACAAAAAGATGATTGTAAAAATCTATTTTTTATAGAAATGACAATTCCTTCAAAAGATTGTAAACGTTTTTTAGAACCTTCTATTACCCAAACTTGTACTTCTATTGTATCTCCTGAACGAAATTTTGGTATATTTTTTTTGATTTGTTTTTTTTCTATAATATTTAATATATTATTCATTTTTTTATTTTTTCAAAATTAGTAATGTTTTTGTTTTTTAATTCAAGTATTTTTTCTAAAATTTTTTTTTCTTCATTAGTAAATTTTTTTTTTTTAAATAATTTTGGTTTTTTTAAAAAAGTAGATTCAAGAGATTTTTTTAATCTCCATTTTTTAATTTTTTTATGATTTCCTGATAAAAGAATATTAGGAACTTTCATATTATCTATAATTCTTGGTCTAGTATAATGAGGATAATCTAATAAAGTTTTAGAAAATGAATCTTGATGTTTAATATTTTTTTTTTTAATTACATTTGGTATAAATCTACAAATTGCATCTATAAATACCATTGCTGCTAATTCACCACCTGTTAATATATAATCTCCAATAGATAATTCTTGATCTACAAATTTTTTTATAAATCTTTCATCAATACCTTGATATCTTCCACAAATTAATATTATATGTTTAATTTTAGATAAATTTTTTAAATTATATTGATTAATTTTTTTTCCTTGTGGAGATAAATAAATTATATAATATTTTTTTTTTTTATATATTTTATTATTGCCATTTTTAATGGAAAAAAACTCATAATCATCCCAGGACCTCCTCCATATGGTCTATCATCTATTCTTTTGTTTTTTTTTTTACTAAAATTTCTTAAATTTAATAAAGTTACATTAATAATTTTTTTTTTGATTGCTTTTGATAGAATTCCATAATTTATTATTGAATTAAACATTTCAGGAAAGATTGTAATGATTTTAAAATTTATTAAACTTTGTTTTGTTTTTTTATTTTTTTTCAAATTTTATTCTCTCCAATTGACAATAATTTTTTTTTTTTTAATATGAATTCTTTTAATAATTTTTTTTTTTATAAAAGGAATGAGTATTTCTTTACAATTATTTTTTTTAACTATTAAGATATCATTTGTGTATGTTCTTAAAATTTTTACAACTATTCCTAAAAAATTTTTATTTATATTAAAAATTTTACATAATAGAATTTCATTCCAAAGATATTCATTATTTTTTTTTTGAATTTGATTGGAATAAATAAATATTTTTTTATTTGTAAACAAAGAAGCTGTATTTCTATCATTTACATTTTTTATTTTTATTAAAAAATAATTTTTTATAGATTTCCATTGAACAATTTTTAAAGAATTAATAATATTACTTTTAAAATAAAATAAAGGACTATATTTAAAAATAGATTTTTTGTTTTCAGTAAAAGAAAACATTTTGTTCCATCCTAAAATACCATAAGGTGAACAAATTTTACCTATAATTATTGGATTTAAATGTTTTTTAATCATTTATTATTTAACATATTTTTGAATAATTTTTTTTACTCTTTTAGAAGTTTTTCCACCAGTTTTTATCCAATATTTTAATTTTTCTAAATTTATTTTACATGAATGTAGTTTATTTTTACAAATTGGATCAAAAAATCCAATTTTTTCAATAAAACGTCCATTTCTTGCTGATCTACTATCAGTAACAATAATTTGATAAAAAGGTTTTTTGTTAGATCCATGCCTAGATAATCTTATTTTAACCATTTTTAGTTCCTTAAAAGATTTAATAAAAATTTTATATTTATAAAATCATTTGTTTAATTTTATTAAAAAATTTTATAAATCCAATATTTTTTATTTTTTTCATTATTTTTTTTATAGATTTAAACTGTTTTAAAAGTTTATTTACATCTTGTATTGTTGTTCCAGAACCTAATGCAATTCTTTTTTTTCTAGATATTTTAATAATATTAGGATAATTTCTTTCTTTTATAGTCATAGATTTAATTATTGATTCTATTTTTAATATCATAGAATCATTCATTTGAAATAAAATATTATTTTTAATATTAGAACTAATTGGTAATTTTTGTAATAAAAATTTTATACTTCCAATTTTTTTAATTTGATATATTTGTTTTAAAAAGTCATTTAAATTAAATGAATTATATTTTTTAATTTGTGTATTTAATTTATTAATATTTTTTTTACCAAATTTTTTTTTTATAGATTTTATTTCAGATAAAATATTTTCCATTCCTAAAATTTTAGAACTAATTTTTTTTGCATTAAAAAGTTCAATATTATCAATTTTTTCTCCATTTCCAATAAATTTAATTGGAATTTCTGTTAAGTATTTTATTGATAATGCTACTCCACATCTTGTATTTGAATCTAATTTAGTGAGAAAAATACTTGTAATAAAGATATGTTTTTGAAAATTTTTAATTATGTTTATAGAATCTTGACCAATCATTGAATCAATTACAAAAATTGTTTCTGTAGGTTGAATATATTTATTAAGACTTTGCAATTCATGCATTAATTTTTTATTAACATGTAATCTTCCCGCAGTATCTATTATTAAAATATCGTATTTTTTTATTTTAGCATATTCTATAGCTTTTTTTGAAATATCTATTGGTGTTTCTGAATTATGAGATTTAAATACATCAACTTGAATTTTAGAAGATATGATTTTTAATTGTTTTATTGCTGCAGGTCTATATATATCTGTAGATGTTACTAAAACTTTTTTTTTAAATTTTTTTTGAAAAAAATTAGATAATTTTCCAATACTTGTAGTTTTACCTGCTCCTTGTAATCCTATGACTAAAAAAACAGATAATTTTTTGGATAAAAATTTTATAGAAGAATTTTTATTTCCAATAATTTTTATTAATTCTTTTTTAACAATTTTAACAAATTCTTGTCCAGGAGTTAAAGAATTATTTATAACTTCTCCAATACATTTTTTTTTAATTTTTTTAATAAATTTTTTAATCACTATAAAAGAAACATCTGCTTCTAATAATGTAATTCTTATTTCTCTTAATGTTTCTTTAATATTTTGTTCTGTAATTCTTCCTCTATGAGAAATGTTTTTTATAATTTTTGTAAAGCATTTAGTTAGATTTTTAAACATTTTATTTTACTCAAAATTATTTTAATAAAATTATTTATTTTAATAAATTTTTCTATAAAAGTTAATTTGTTATTTTTTTTAATAAAATTATTTGAAAATTTTTGATTATTTATTTTTTAATATATAAAATAACGTTTGATTATTTTTTTTATTAGAAATATTTTCTTTAAGAATATATAAGTTATAAAGTAAAGAAGATTCTTTATTTCCTATTGCAGCAATGTATTTTTTTTTTTTTTTTGATATTTTTTTTACAGCTTCTGAGGAACTTTTTGTATATTTAATTTTTAATAAAGGAAATTTGTTTATAAATAATTGACATTGTTTAATAGGTTCTATATGACTATAAATTAATTTTATTTTTTTCAAAGAGTATTTTTTTGATGAAATGATACAATGATCAATTGTAATAATAATGTTCTCTTTAATACAAAATTTATTTTTTTTTAATAATTCATTAGTTTCTTGAATTTTTCCAGAAGAATTATTTTGTATAGGTAAAATAGCGTATTTTGAAATGTTGTTTTTTAATTTTTTTAAAACTTGAGAAAACGTTTTACATGGAATTTCATAAAAAATTTTGTTTTTTTTTTAGCATATTTTGAAGCAGCTAAATAAGAATATGATCCTTTAGGACCTAAAAAAGACATTTTTAAAATTTTAGATTTTTTTTTTTGATAAATTTTTTTTTGAATTTTAACTGAATTTATTATAATTGTTTGAAAAATTTTTTTTATATATTTCTCATTTAAATTATATTTTTTTCCTTTAGAAGTAATTTTTCTAAAAATTTCTTTTTCTCGAATAGAATCTTGAATTGGATAATTACTTTTGATTTTTTCTTTAATAATTTTTTTAGAAATTAAATTCCTTTTATATAATAATTTTAAAAGAGATTTATCAATACAATTAATTTTTTTTCTTAATTTCAATAAATTTTTTTGATTTTTCATAAATAACCTAATTTTATTTTTGTATTAATTGATTTTATACAAAGTAGATATTTTGAATTTTATATAATAAATTTTATTATCTTTTATTATAAAGATTTTTATTTTTTTTTTAAATACATTTTATATAAAAAAATGTATTTAAAAAAAAATAATGTTATTATTTCAATAGTTTTACAAGATTATATTTTTTATAGATTTTTTTAAAAAAATTTTATATTTTAAAAAATTTTTATACTATAAGGAAAAGATATGAATATAAAAAGTTTTTCAGCATCTAAAAAAGATTTTACAAGAAATTGGTATTACATTGATGCTACTGGAAAAATATTAGGACGTTTATCTAGTATAATTGCACATTATCTTCGTGGAAAACATAAAAGTATATATACCCCTAATGTTGATGTTGGAGATTATATTATTGTTATTAATGCTTCTAAAATTCATGTTACTGGAAAAAAATTTAAAAACAAATTATATTATCATCATACTGGTCATGTAGGTGGATTAAGAAAAAAAAAATTTTCAGATATTTTTTTAAATAATTCAGAAAGTATTATAAAAAAATCTGTATATGGAATGTTACCAAAGGGTCCATTAGGAAAATTAATATTTAAAAAATTAAAGGTTTATTCTCAAGATTTTCATAATCATAAAGCGCAAAAACCACGTTTACTTAAAATTTAAAATTTAGGATATTAAAATTAAAATGGAAAAAGTAAGAAATTATGGTACAGGTAGAAGAAAATCATCTTCTGCACGTGTTTTTTTAACACTCGGAAATGGAAATATTATTGTTAATAATTTAAAGTTAAATAAATATTTTAGTAGAAAAACTTCATGTATGCTTATTCAACAACCTTTACAAGCTGTAAAAATGATTGATAAATTAAATTTTTATATTACTGTAAAAGGTGGAGGAATGTCTGGACAAGCTGGAGCAATTAGACAAGGAATTACACGAGCTTTAATTGAATTTGATAGTACTTTTTTAAAAATTTTAAAAAAATTAGGTTTTGTTACTCGTGATTCTCGCCAAGTAGAAAGAAAAAAAGTTGGATTTAGAAAAGCTAGACGTAGACCTCAATTTTCTAAAAGATAATTTATTTTATATTTATTATATACAAGTTAAATATTTTAACTTTTTTGTAATTAATTTTTAACTTGTATAAGATTTTTTTTATTTAAAATATAAATTTAATTTTTATATCAAGATTAATTTATATTATTTTACTTAAATTCTTACACAAAGTATTTAATCCTTTTTTATTTATTGCAGAAATAATGAAATATTTTTCAACATAATTTATTTTTTTTAAAATTTTCTTTATTTTATATTTAATATCTTCTTTTTTTATTAGATCAGATTTATTAAAAACTAACCATTTTTTTTTTTTATATATTTTTTTTTTATAAAGTTTAATTTCTTTATTGACAATGTTTATATTTTTTATAATTAATTTATAATTATGTATAGAAAGATCTATGATATGAAGAAGAATTTTACATTTTTCAATATGTCTTAAAAATTTTAATCCTAATCCTATTCCTCTTGATGCTCCTTTTATAATTCCTGGAATATCTGCAAATGTAAGACTTTTTTTGGATTTTGTAAAAAATACTCCTAAGTAAGGTCTTAAAGTAGTAAAATAATAATTTCCTATTTTAGGTTTAGCAGAAGAAATACTTCTTATAAAAGTAGATTTTCCTACATTTGGTAAACCAATAATACCGACATCTGCAAGTAAAGATAATTCTAATTTTATTTTTATAGTTTCTCCAATTTTTCCTAAAGTTTTTTTTTTTGGAGTTCGATTAGTAGAAGATTTAAATCTATAATTTCCTAATCCGTGCCATCCTCCTTGTAAAAGTAAAAATGATTGTTTATGATATTTAAATTCTTTAATTATTTCATTTGTATTATAGTTTATTATTTTAGTTCCTAATGGTACAAAAAGAGTTAAATTTTTTCCTTTTTTTCCAGATTTATTACGATTTTTTCCAGATTCTCCATTTTGTGCTTGAATAAATTTTTTAAATGTATAATCAATTAATGTATTTATATTTTTATTAGCTTGAAAAAATATACTTCCTCCATCTCCTCCATCTCCTCCATCTGGACCTCCTTTAGGATTATTTTTTTCACGTTTAAAACTAATAATACCATTACCTCCATTTCCTGCTTTTAATATAATAATAGCTTGATCGATAAATTTCATAATGAAAATTACTCCAAGATTGAGTGTTTGTATAATGCTTCCTCTGTATTTCAGAGAGGAAGATTATTTTATAATAAAAATATAAATTATTTATAATATTTTATTATTTTGTTTTGTTTCAATAATATTAATTATTTTTTTCTTATTTAAACCGTTTTTTTTAAATTCAACAATACCAGATTTTATAGCATAAATTGTATGATCTCTTCCACATTTAGTATTTAATCCAGAATGAAATTTTGTTCCTCTTTGTTTGATTATTATTGCTCCTGAATTTACAAATTCTCCACCAAATTTTTTTATTCCTAATCGTTTTGAATGTGAATCTCGTCCATTTCGACTAGATCCTCCAGCTTTTTTTTGTGCCATATTTTATTCCTTAAATAAATTAATATCTATAATTTTTACACTAGTATAATTTTGTCTATGTCCTTGTTTTCTTTTATAATGTTTACGACGATTAAATTTTATTATATTGATTTTTTTTTCTTTTCCATGTTTATAAATACAAGCTTTAATAACAGTATTTTTTAAAATAGGTTGACCTAAAAAAATTTTTTTATTTTTTTTAACTAATAAAATATTATTAAATTTAATTATTTTTCCAATTTCATAGTGAATTTTTTCTAGTCTTAATATTTGCCCTATTTGAACTCTATACTGTTTTCCTCCGTTTATAAATACTGCGTACATAAAAATGCTCCAATTTTTTATATTATTTTTTATAAGTTAAAAATATTTAATATATAAAACTTTTTATATAATTTAAAAATTAAATATTTTATATAAAATATTTTTATTTTTAAAAAAATTTATATTTAATAAAAATATTTATTTATTTAATATTTTTATTTTAATTAGATTTATTTTTGAATTTTTCTCCATTCTTTATTAGAATACGCTTTGATTGAAATTGCATGTATTTTATTTTCTTGAATATAAGATATTAAAGGAGAATATATTATTTTTTGTCTATCAACCATATTCATTTTTAAAAATATATCTCCTACTGCTAATATTTTATAATAATTATTATTTTTAATGATTTTAATGTATTTTAATTTTAATTTATTGTTTAAAATTTTTTTTATTTTATTTTTCATTTTTTTTTTAAAATTTTTTAATTTATAATAGATCTAAAAGTTTATTTATAATATATTTTTTAAATAAAATTAATTTTATTAATATATCATGTATTAAAAATAAAATTTTATATTTTTATTTATAGATTAATTTATTTTATTCATATTTAATTTTAATTTATTTATTAATTAATATATTATATTTTTTTTTAAAATTAAATTTATGATACATCAATATAATTATTATTTTTTAATATAAATCATTATAAATATTAAGGTATAAATGTGATTAATAAAATTTTAATGACCATTCAAGGACAAAAAAAGTTATTAAAAGAACTAAATTTTTTAAAAAAAGAAAAAAGACCAAAAATTATTTCATCTATTTCTATAGCTAGATCTTATGGAGATTTAAAAGAAAATGCAGAATATCATGCAGCTAAAGAAGAACAAAGTTTTTGTGAAGGAAGAATTAGAGAAATTGAATTTAAATTATCAAATGCTCATGTTATAGATATAAAAAATTTATCTAAATTTAAAAAAATATTTTTTGGTGCTACAGTTACTGTTTTACATATTTTATCTAAAAATATTTATACTTATAAAATTGTTGGAGACGATGAGTCTAATTTTAAAAAAAAAATGATTTCAATTAATTCTCCTATTGCAAAAAGTTTAATAGGAAAAAAGAAAAATGATTTTTTAAAAGTAAATACTCCATCTGGAAAAGTAAAATATCAAGTGTTAAAAATTGAATATATTTAGATAAATATTTTTTCATATATTGTTTTATTTAATCTTTATTAGATCTTTATTATTTTTTATAAAAAGTGTTAATATAAATTTAAATTAGAAAAAATCTTAATTATAATTTATTTTATTAATTTTAAATTGTTGTTTTTGAATAATTTTTAAAACTTTTATATTAAATTTTAAAATTAATAATTAAGTATTTTTTTAAAAATATGAAAAATGATAAATGAATAATAAAAAAAAAAAATCTAGTTCTAAAATTTGGTTAAAACGTCATTTTAAAGATTTTTATGTACGTGAAGTACATAAAAATAAAATACGTTCTCGCGCTTGGTTTAAATTAGATCAAATACATAATAAATTTAATATTTTTAAAAATAATAATATTATTGTAGATATTGGATGTTCTCCAGGAAGTTGGTCAGAATATGCTTTAAAAAAAATAGGTTCTCAAGGAAAGATTATTGCATGTGATATTTCTTTTATGAAGCCTATTTTTGGAGTAATTTTTATACAAGGAGATATTCAAGATATTTGTACATATTCTTTAATATTACAAAAATTAAAAAATAAAAAAGCAGATATTTGTATGTCTGATATCTCTCCTAATATAAGTGGACATGCTGTAATTGATATACATAAATCTATATCTTTAAGTACAGCAGCTTTAAATTTATCAATTAAAATTTTATCAAAAAATGGTGTATTTATCACAAAGATCTTTCAAGGAGAAAATTTTAATATGTATTATCAGCTTATAAAAAAAAAATTTTCTCAAGTTAAAATTTATAAACCACACGCTTCTAGATTCAAATCTCGTGAAATTTTCATTATAGCAAAAAATATAAAAGAATAGTTTTTTAAAATTTAAGTATATTAATTTAAGTGATGAGGAGTGAATCTCTTGAGAGAAATAGTTAAAAATTTTATTCTGTGGTTTATTTTAATTATGATTACAATGTCTATATTTCAAAATTTTAACTTCACACATTCACATAATTATCAAGTTAATTATTCTACTTTTTTATCAGAAGTAAATCAAAATAAGATTCGTGAAGTAATTTTAGATGGACATAATATTCGTGTTACAAAAAAAAATAACAGTAAATACGTGACATTTCTTCCTATTAATGATCCAAATTTATTAAAAACTCTTTTAAAAAAAAATATTGAAATTATAGGAATTAAACCTTATCAAATGAATTTCTTTTTATCTACGATAATTTCTTGGTTTCCGATGATATTATTATTTTTAATGTGGATTTTTTTTATAAAGCAAATACAAATGGGAGGAAAAGGAGCGTTTTCTTTTGGTAAAAGTAAAGCAAAATTTTTAAAAGAAAATGAAATTAAAATAAATTTTTCAGATGTTGCAGGATGTAATGAAGCTAAAGAAGAAGTAAAAGAATTAGTAGATTATTTGATTAGTCCTAAGAAATTTCAAAAAATAGGTGGAAAAATACCAAAAGGAATTTTAATGATAGGTCCTCCAGGTACTGGAAAAACTTTATTAGCAAAAGCTATTGCTGGAGAAGCTAAAGTTCCATATTTTACAATATCAGGATCAGATTTTGTTGAAATGTTTGTAGGTGTGGGTGCATCTCGAGTTAGAGATATGTTTTCAAATTCAAGAAAATTAGCTCCATGTATAATTTTTATTGATGAAATTGATGCTGTTGGAAGAAAAAGAGGAACTGGTTTAGGAGGAGGAAATGATGAAAGAGAACAAACATTAAATCAAATATTAGTTGAAATGGATGGATTTGATAGAAATCAAGGAGTAATTGTAATAGCAGCTACTAATCGTCCAGATGTTTTAGATCCTGCTTTATTGAGACCAGGAAGATTTGATCGTCAAGTTTTTGTACCATTACCTGATATTAAAGGTAGAGAAGAAATATTAAAAGTGCATTCTAAAAAAGTTTTATTAGAAAAAGATTTTAATCCTTTAATTATTGCTCGTGGTACTCCTGGATTTTCTGGAGCAGATTTATCAAACTTAGTAAATGAAGCTGCATTGTTTGCTGTTCGTCATAATCGTTCTTTAGTTACTATGGAAGATTTTGAACAAGCTAAAGATAAAATTATGATGGGCTCAGAAAGAAAATCTATGATTATGACAGAAATACAGAAAGAAGCTACTGCATATCATGAAGCAGGTCATGCTATTGTAGGTAGATTAGTTCCAGAACATGATCCTATTCATAAAGTTACTATTATTCCTAGAGGAAGAGCCTTAGGTGTGACTTTTTTTTTTCCTACTGAAGATTATTTAAGTATTAATAAACAAAAATTAGAAAGTCAAATTTCTACTTTATATGGAGGAAGATTAGCTGAAGAAATCATATATGGAAAAGAATATGTTTCTACAGGAGCATCAAATGATATTAAAGTAGCAACAAATTTAGCTAGAAATATGGTTACTCAATGGGGTTTTTCAAAAAAATTGGGTCCTTTATTATATTTAAAAGAAGAAGAAGAAATGTTTTTAGGAAAATCATTTCAAAAAAATTTAAATTGTTCAAATAGTACAGCAAAAATTATCGATCAAGAGATAAAATTTTTTATTGATAATAATTATAATAGAGCGAAAAAAATTTTAAAATCAAATATAGATATATTACATTCTATGAAAAATGCGTTAATAAAATATGAAACAATTAATTCTGATCAAATAGATGCTTTAATGAAAAGAAAAAAAATATAAAGTTATTTTTTTTTAAAGATATTTTTATATAAATAAAACAATTTATTTTTTTATATAAAAAATATTATTTATTTGAAAAATTTTTATTTTAAAAATTCTTAATTTAATATACTATATTTTTTTTATTTTAAGAAAATACAGTATTTTTTTATAAATATTAATATAATAATTAAATTGTAATTTAAAATAGGTATTTTAAAATGCGTGTTTTCTTTTTATGTTTATATTTATTTATTTCAATAACTCTAATTATTTTAATTTTATTACAAAAAAATCTTAATTCTATAAATATTGGTACTTCAAATATTAATAAAAATTTATTTAATATATCTACTTCAAATGAATTTTTAACTCGTTTAACTATTATTTTTGCATGTTTATTTTTAATATTGAGTATTTTACAATGTAATATAAATAATTGTATATTATAAAAAATATTAATTTAGATAAAAAATTATAGTATTTCTAGATAATTTTTTATAATTAAGCCGAGGTGGTGAAAATTGGTATACACGCTACTTTGAGGTAGTAGTATCTAAATAAAATTAGATATACGGGTTCAAATCCCGTCCTCGGTATTAAATAATATTTAAAATTAAATCTTTTTAAAAGATTTTATTATAAATGTTTATTTTTTAATATTCTAAAATTATTATTTTTAATAAAAAACCCCGTTTATACGGGGTTTTTTATTAAAATAAATAATTTTTTTATGATTTTTTAACTAAAAAATATATAAATTTACATTATATTATTTTAAATAATTTATAAAAATTAATAAAATTTTTTCAATATAAGGTTATCAAATATGAAAAAAAATATTTTATCAGTCATTGAATCAGTTTCTAATGAAAAATCTATTCCTAAAAAAATTATTTTTCAAGCTTTAGAAAAAGCACTATCAAAAGCTACGAAAAAAAAATATAAACAAGATATATGCGTGAAAGTTGTCATTAATGAAATAGATGGAAGTTTTAAAACATATAGAAGATGGTTAGTTGTACAAAATGTCATAAATCCTACAAAAGAAATTACTTTTGATGCAGCATATTATGAAAATAAAAATATTAAATTAAATGATTATATAGAGGAACCTATTGAGTCGATTAAATTTGATAGAATTACTACACAAACAGCTAAACAAGTAATTGTACAAGAGGTTAGAGAGGCTGAAAGATTTATTACTGTTAATAATTTTAAGAATAAAAAAGGAAATATTCTTACTGGAATAGTAAAAAAAATAAATAGAGCTTTTGTTATTTTAGATTTAGGAGATAATGCAGAAGGATTATTGTTTAAAAAAGAAATGCTTCCCAGAGAAAATTTTCGTTTAGGTAATAGAGTAAAAAGTGTACTTTATAAGATCAAATATGAAAAACAAGGATCGCAATTATTATTAAGTAGATCTAGACCAGAAATGTTAATAGAATTATTAAAGATCGAAGTTCCAGAAATTGGAGAAGGAATTATTCAAATTAAAAGAATAGCAAGAGATCCAGGTTCAAGATCAAAAATAGCTGTAAAAACTAATGATCAAAGAATTGATCCAGTAGGAGCTTGTGTTGGTATGAGAGGTGCTCGAGTACAAGCAGTATCAAATGAACTTTTTGGGGAAAGAATTGATATAGTTTTATGGAATGAAAATCTTTCTACTTTTGTTTTAAATTCAATGGCACCGGCTGAAATAGTTTCGATTACAGTGAATAAAATTAAAAAATTTATAGATATTTCTGTAGATTTTAGAAATTTAGCTCAAGCTATTGGAAGAAATGGTCAAAATGTTAAATTAGCATCTCAATTAACTAGATGGGAATTAAATGTAATGACTACTCAAGAATTAGATATAAAAAATAAAAAAATTAAAAAAAATACTTATAAAATTTTTAAAAGATGTTTAGATATTGATAAAAAAACTTTTTCTGTTTTATTTAAAAATAATATTAGATCAATTGAAGAAATATTATCAGTTTCTGAAAATATTGTTTCAAAAAAATTAAATATAAATAAAAAATTATTTTTATCAATAAAAAAACGTGCAAGAAAAATATTATCATTAAAGTCTATAGATTTAAATAAACCTAAAAATATTAATCTTTTAAAGAAACAAATGTTGAATATTAAAGGTATGAAAGAATGGATTGTATCTAAGTTGTTTCAACATAAAATATATACTATAGAAGATTTAGCTAATCAAAGTATCAGTGATTTATTAGAAATTCCAGAATTAAGTTCTGAAAAAATAGGAGAATTTATTATGTCTGCAAGAAATATTTGTTGGTTTAATAAATAATTTATCATATTATAAATTTTAAATAATTTGTTTTGAATTAAAAACGAATACATGTAAAATATTATTATACAATATATGTTTTTTGATTTTTTTAAAATAATTAAATTAATAAAAAAATATCATATTAATAAAATAAATAAAAATAATAAATTTATAAAATTATTTTTATTTTATAAACCGAATAAATAAGAGAAAAAATGAGAAAAAAAGATTTGAAAAAAGATATAAAAAAAAATATATATAATATGGATCAAAAAAATTCATTTAAAAAAAAAAAATCTGCTTTTAATAAGTTTTTTAAAAATTCAAAAAAAAAAAATAAACATAATTTAAATAAAAAAAATATTCAATCTAAAAATTTTTCATTAAAAAAAAATGTCTATCCAAAAGATTCTATTTCTAATATAAAAAAAAAAAATGTAAAAAATTTTAAAACAATATTAAATAAAAATAATAAATTAAAAAAAAATTCTATAAAAAAAAAAAAATATTATAAAAATTCTATTAGATTTAAAAAAAATATCAAGTATTTGAGAAAAAATATCAACAAAAATTTTTTAAAACAAGCATTTCATAAACCTAAAAATGTTATAAATAAAAAAATTACTATTTTTGATCAAATAACTGTTTTAGAATTATCTAATAAAATGGGTATTAAAAGTTCTGTATTAATTCAAAAAATGTTTCATGCAGGAATAAATCTTTCTATAAATCAATCTTTAAAATTAGATTTAGCTCAATTAATTTCTGAAGAAATGGGATTTCAAGTTAAGTTAATTCATAAAAATTTTTTAGAAGAATCTATTATGAAAGATAGAAATTTTAATCTTTCTCAAAAAAAAAATTTAAGACCTCCAATTGTAACTGTTATGGGTCATGTAGATCATGGAAAAACTTCTTTATTAGATTGTATTCGTAAAACTTCTACTGTTTTAAAAGAAAAAGGAGGTATTACGCAAAGTATAGGAGCTTATCATGTTAAAATAAATAATAAAAGAATTACTTTTTTAGATACTCCTGGACATGCAGCTTTTACTTCTATGCGTGCAAGAGGAGCTCAAATTACTGATATTGTAGTTTTAATAGTTGCAGCAGATGATGGAGTTATGCCTCAAACTATTGAAGCAATTCAACATGCACAATTTGCTAAAGTGCCTATTATTGTTGCAATTAATAAAATTGATAAAAATAATATTAATATTGAAAAAATTAATAATGAATTAATGAAATATAACATTTTATCTGAAGAATTAGGTGGAGAAAATATTTTTGTTAAGATTTCTGTAAAATTAAATAAAGGAATTAAAAATTTATTAAACAGTATATTATTACAATCTGAAATGTTAGAATTGTCTACTTATTCTAAAGGAATGGCTACAGGTATTGTCATAGAATCTTTTCTTGAAAAAGGTCGTGGAATAGTATCAACTATTATAGTTAAAGAAGGTGAATTAAAAAAAGGAGATATAGTTTTATGTGGATTAGAATATGGTAAAATTAAATCTATTAAAAATGAACATCAAAAAGATCTTTTAAAAGTTGGACCTTCTATTCCAGTAGAAATATTAGGATTATCTGGTTTACCTTTTGCAGGAGATATCTTAACTGTCGTACGTAGTGAAAAAAAAGCTAAAGAAGTAGCTTTATATAGAAAAGAAAAATATAAACAAAAATTTTTCTCTAAACAAAAAAAAATAAATTTAGAAAATTTATTTGATAATATTAATAAAAAAAATATTTCAGAATTAAATATTATTTTAAAATCTAATTCTAAAGGTTCGTTAGAAGCTATATCTTCTGCTATTAAAAAATTATCTCATAAAGAAGTAAACATAAATATTATTAGTGCAAATGTTGGAAGAATTAATGAAACAGATGCTTATTTAGCAAATACATCAAATTCAATTATTATAGGATTTAATGTACGTGCAGATATTTCTGCAAAAAAGATTATTAAAAAAGAAAATTTAGATTTAAGGTATTATTCTGTTATATATAATTTAATTAATGAAATTAAATCTTCTATTTATGGTATGTTATCACCTAAATATAAACAAGAAGTGCTAGGATTAGCTGAAGTAAGAAGTATTTTTAAATCTCCAAAATTCGGTTTTATTGCAGGATGTATGGTAATTGAAGGTATTATTAAAAGAAATCATCCTATTAGAATTTTAAGAGATCATTTAGTAATTTATGAAGGAGAGTTAGAATCAATTAGACGGTTTAAAGAAGATGTAAAAAAAGTAAGACATGGAACTGAATGTGGTATTGGAATAAAGAACTATAATGATATTAAAGTTAATGATATAATAGAAGTATATAAAATTAAAAAAATTAAAAGATTATAATAAATTTTGGAAAAATAAAATAGTGTATAAAAATATTTATAGATTAAATAGAATATCTCAAGAAATTAAAAAAGAAATTTCTTATATTATTCAAAAATTTATTAATGATCCTAGATTAAATCAATTTTCTACTATTTTAGACGTTATAGTTTCTAAAGATTTATCTTATGCTAAGATTTATGTTAGTACTAATAAAATTAATGATAATTTAAAAAAATCTTCTATAGAAATTTTAAATCATGCATCTTCTTATATACGATTTTTATTAGGAAAAAATTTAAAACTAAGAATTATTCCTCAATTAGTTTTTTTTGATGATAATTCTTATATAGAAGGAAATAAAATATCTAATTTATTAAAAACATTGAAATAATTTGTTTTTTTTTTTTAATATATTAGTTATAATGGAAAATATAAATGATTTTTAATCATTTAAGAAATATTCATGGAGTTTTTTTATTAGATAAACCCACTGGAATTTCTTCAAATAAAGCATTACAGATTACAAAAAAAATTTTTTTAGCAAAAAAAGCAGGTCATACTGGATCTTTAGATCCTTTAGCTACAGGAATACTTCCAATTTGTTTTGGAGAAGCAACAAAATTTTCTAAATATGTAATAAAATCTAATAAAAAGTATAGAGTAATTGCAAAATTAGGCGAACAAACTTCAACCGCAGATTCTTATGGAGAAATAATAAATGTTATTAGCAATAGGTTTAGTTCTTATCAATATTGGCGTGCATTGGATAGAATAAGAGAAAAAAGATTTCAAATACCTCCTATTTTTTCCGCCATTAAATATCAAGGAATAAGATTATATAAATATGCTAGAAAGGGAATTCGCATACCTTTAAAAGCTCGTCCTGTTAAGATTTATAAATTAAGTAGTTTATATAGAAGTAAAAATATTATAGAATTAGAAATTTCTTGTTCATCTGGAACATATATTCGTTCTATTATTAATGATTTAGGTAATTTTTTAAAATGTGGAGCTCATGTAATTTTTTTAAGAAGAATTAAAGTATCATCTTATTCTTGTTGTAAATCTATAACTTTAGATCAATTAAATTTTTTTAAAAATAAGTATTATAAAAAATCTAAAAAAATTTTTTTTCAAAAACTTCAAAAATTACTGATTCCTATTAATTCCATGGTATCTAATTTTAATAAAATTTACATTAGTTTAAAAGAAACTTTAATTATTCAAAATGGAAAATTTATAAAATTATTTACTAAATATTCAAATGGATTAATTTGTATTATGAATACTCAAAAAATTTTTATTGGTTTAGGAAAAATACGATTTCAAATATATTTATATCCTTATAGATTAATAAAAAAAGATTTATATAGTAATTATAATTTAAACCATATATTTCAAGATTAATAAATTCATGAATTAATAGGAACTAAATATGTTAGAGATGAATTTAAGCAAGAAAAATATAATTTCTAAATATGGAAAAAATAGTTTAGATAGTGGTAATACCGCAGTACAAATTTCACTTTTGACATATAAAATTAACAATTTACAAAACCATTTTTCTATACATAAAAAAGATTTTTCTGGTCGAACAGGATTATTAAAAATGGTTTCTAAACGTAGAAAGTTATTAAAATATATGCGAAAAAAATCTGTTCTGAAATATAATTTCATTATTAAAGATTTAAAAATTCGTAGATAAATTCATAGAGTTCAAATTTTTTACAAAAAAATGTTTTATAAATTAATAATATAAAAATATGAAAAAGGGCAATTGTAGCCCTTTTTTTTAATTAAATTTTCTTTTTTTTTTTAAGTTCTATTAAATTTTAAATATTATAAATTAATATTTAAAATTTGATATTTTAAGGATATTTATTTTGCTCAATCCATTTATATTTAAATTTAAATATGGAAATCATATAGTAACTTTAGAAACTGGATTAATTGCTAGACAAGCAACATCTTCTATTATGGCAAGTATAGATGATACTTCTGTACTTGTTACTGTAGTTGCACACAAAGAAGTTAAAGAAATTAAAGATTTTTTACCTTTAACTGTAAATTATCAAGAAAGAACATATGCTGCTGGGAAAATTCCAGGAGGATTTTTTAGAAGAGAAGGTCGTCCTAGTGAAAATGAAATATTAATTGGTCGTTTAATAGATAGACCAATTCGTGCAATTTTTCCAAAAAATTTTTATAATGAAGTGCAAGTTATTGTAACTGTTGTATCATTAAATCCAAAAATTAATCCTGATATTGTTTCTATGATTGGAGTTTCTGCTGCATTATATATTTCTGGAATACCAGTTAAAAAAATGATTGGAGCAGCAAGAATAGGTTTAATTAATAACAAATATGTTTTAAATCCTACTACAGATGAAATGAAATTTAGTTTATTAGATTTAATAGTATCTGGTACTGATAAAAATATTTTAATGTTAGAATCAGAATCTGATCAATTAGATAAAGAAATTATATTTAAAGGTATTTTATACGGATTTAAAAAACAAAGAAAATTAATTAAAAGTATGAAAAATTTGTTATCTTCAATAAAGAAAAAAAATTGGAAAAATTATTCTCAAAGTGTAGATGATAATCTTTATAAAAAAATTTTAAATTTATCTAAAAAAAAAATAAAAAAATATTATTGTATTTCTGATAAAAAAAAACGTTTTCAAAAGTTAAAAACATATAAAAGTAATATAATTTCTAAACTTTTAAATCAAGATTTAAACATAAATATTTTAGAAGTAAATAAAATTTTTTATGATATTGAAAAAAAAATTGTTCGAAAAAATATTTTAATTAAAAAAAAAAGAATTGATGGTAGATCGCCAGATGTTATTCGTAATTTAGATATTAAAACTAGTGTTTTATCTAGAACTCATGGTTCTTCTTTATTTACTAGAGGAGAAACTCAATCTTTAGTTTCAGTAACATTAGGAACCTCAAGAGATGCTCAAAATTTAGATGAATTATTAGGAGATAAAACAGATAGTTTTTTATTTCATTATAATTTTCCTCCATATTCTGTTGGAGAAATAGGTATGATTAATTCGCCTAAAAGAAGAGAAGTAGGACATGGAAAATTAGCTAAAAAGAGTATTTTAGCAGTCATGCCTTCTATAGAAATTTTTCCTTATACAATTCGTATAGTTTCTGAAATTACTGAATCTAATGGGTCTTCTTCTATGGCTTCTGTATGTGGCGCTTCTTTAGCTTTAATGGATGCAGGAGTTCCTATTAAACAACCTATAGCTGGTGTTGCAATGGGTTTAATTAAAAAAAAAAATAATTATGTAATTTTAACAGATATATTAGGAGATGAAGATCATTTTGGAGATATGGATTTTAAAATTTCTGGAAGCATTATTGGTATCACTGCTTTACAATTGGATATGAAAACTGAAGGAATGACGTATGATATTTTACATGAAACTTTAGATAAATCTTGTAAAGCTATTAATTTTATATTAAATGTTATGTCTAAAACAATAAATACTCCAAATAAAGAAATTTCTAAATTTGCTCCTCGTGTACATGTTATTAAAATTAATCCAGAAAAAATTAAAGATGTTATAGGAAAAGGAGGATCTATAATTCGTATGTTAACAGAAGAAACAGGAACTATAATTGAAATTGAAGATAATGGTACAGTCAAGATTTCAGCAGTCATGGAAGAAAAAGCTGAACATGCTATAAAACGTATTCAAGAGATTACATCAGATTTAGAAATAGGTAAAATATATACAGGAAAAGTAACTAGAATAGTTGATTTTGGGGCATTTATTTCTATCGGAATAGGAAAAGAAGGTTTAGTTCATATTTCTCAAATTTCTGAAAAACATATAGAAAAAGTTTCAGATTATTTAAAATTAAATCAAATTGTTAAAGTAAAAGTTTTAGATATAGATAGACAAAAAAGATTAAGATTAAGTATGAAAAAAATTTAAAAATAAATAAATTTATATAAAAATTTTTTATTAAAAAATAGAATTTTATAATTCTATTTTTTATGATAATCTAAAATTATTTAATAAAATACATTATATTTGTTTTATTTAAATTTTAAAATTCAAGTTGATGTTTGAAAAAAAATATATTTTTTCTAATTTTATTAAAATATTTTATAAAATTTTATAAGTAAATTTTATGAGTTATTTAATAATATCAATTTTTTTTTAAATAAATAAAAAATTTTATATAGATTATAATAAATAACTGATAAAATTTTAATATAGTTAAATAAAATTTATGATTTTAAATAAAATATTTTAAGCCAGTGCATAATTTCAATAAATATATAAAAAATTTATCGTGTATGATGTAAACTGGCCTCCTTTTTAATTCAATGAGGTACATGTTTTACATGGTTCATATTAAAAACAAATTTTTAGATTTTAAATTAAATAATTCAATTATAAAAGTGTTAAATGAAATTGGATATAAAAAACCTTCTCCTATACAAGAAAAATGTATTCCTTACTTGTTAAAAAATTATGATGTTTTAGGAATGGCGCAAACTGGAAGTGGAAAAACAGCTGCTTTTGCATTGCCTTTATTAAATAATGTTAAAACTTTTTTAAAAATTCCTCAAATTTTAGTTTTAACTCCAACACGAGAACTAGCTATTCAAGTATCTGAAGCATTTTCTTTGTTTTCTAAATATATTTCATCTATTCGAGTTTTACCATTATATGGTGGTCAAAAATATGAATTACAGTTACGTGCTTTACGTAGTGGTCCACAAATTATAGTTGGAACTCCTGGAAGATTATTAGATCATTTAAAAAGAAAAACTTTAAATTTATCTCGATTAACTTCTTTAGTTATAGATGAAGCTGATGAAATGTTGCGTATGGGATTTATTGAAGATGTTGAAATTATTCTTTCTAAAATACCAAATAAACGTCAAACAGCATTATTTTCTGCTACTATGCCAGATGTTATTAAAAGAATTTCTCATCGTTTTATGTGTAATCCTAAAGAAATTAAAATTAAATCTAATGTTATGAATAAACCAGATATTAATCAAAATTATTGGTTAGTATATGGAAAAAAAACAGATGGTTTAATTAGATTTTTAGAAACAGAAGATTTTTCAGCGACTATAATTTTTGTACGGACAAAAAATTCTACTGTAGAGATTTCTG
The DNA here is from genome assembly GCF_026122795.1 of Buchnera aphidicola (Chaitophorus viminalis). GTDB lineage: Bacteria > Pseudomonadota > Gammaproteobacteria > Enterobacterales > Enterobacteriaceae > Buchnera_J > Buchnera_J aphidicola_BK. Next base: position 226,982 of record NZ_JAIWQV010000001.1, read on the forward strand.
AGGTATTAGAAAAAAATGGATATAATAGCGCTGCTTTAAATGGAGATATGAATCAAACGTTACGAGAAAAAACTTTAGAAAGATTAAAAAATGGAACATTAGATATATTAATTGCTACAGATGTTGCTGCGCGAGGATTAGATGTTGATAGAATTAGTTTAGTGATAAATTATGATGTTCCAATAGATGTTGAGTCTTATATACATAGAATTGGTAGAACAGGTCGAGCAGGACGTAAAGGAAAAGCTTTAATGTTTGTTGAATATAGAGAAATGAGATTGTTAAGAAATATTGAAAGAATGATGAGACAATCTATTCAGCAAGTACAATTACCAAATTCAGATGTATTAAGTCAACGTCGGTTAGAAAGTTTTTCTAAAAAAATTAAAAAAGAATTAAAAAGTTCAGATTTAAAAAAATATCAAATTTTATTATCTAAAATAAATTTAGATATGTCTGTTTCTATTGAAATTTTAGCTGCTGTACTTTTAAAAATCGCTCAAGGTAAACGTGTTTTAATTGTAGAAAAAGATAAAAATATTGTAAACATAAGAAGAAATTGGATTAGAAAAAATCAAAATATTAATTTAACTTATAAAAATCAAAAAAATTTTATAAAAAATTCTAATATGGATGTATATAAATTAGATTTAGGAAGATCAGATAAAATAGAAGTTAGACATATAGTTGGAGCGATTGCTAATGAAGGTAATTTAAATAATAAAGATATTGGTCATATAAAAATATTTTCTTCATATTCAACTATAGAGTTACCAAAACATTTAATTAAAAAAGGTTTATTAAATAATTTTAAAGAAACAAAAATTTTTAATAAATTTATTAATTTAAGATTATTTAAAAATTTTAAATTTATTTCTAAAAAACCTTTTAAAAAAAAATTTAAAAATCATATTACAAAAAAAACTTCTATACCATCTTATAATCGTAAATCTTATTTTAAAAGAAATCGTTTTAAAAAATAATATTTTAATAAAAAACTATTAAAAAATTAAAATAATTAAATTTTTATTTTTAAAAACAAAAATTTTTTATTTATAAATTTAAATTAATTTTACAGAAATTATATAAGATTAAAGAGCGCACTTAGAATTTTTTTGTTAGTGCACTCTTTAATATATTTATTTTTTCAAAGCTATCACTTCAATTTCAATTTGAACATTTTTTGGTAATTTAGAAACTTCTATACATGTTCTAGCTGGAAAAATTAATATATTTTCTTGAATAAAAAAATTTTCATATATACGATTAATATCGTTAATTTTATCTAAACAGGTAGTAAAAATTGTTGTTTTGATAATGTTTTTTATAGAGAAATTAGATTTTTTTATAATAGCTTTAATATTTTTTAATACTAAAGAAGTTTGACTAGTAATATTATTTGGTATATTTTCTGTTTTACAATCAACAGGAATTTGTCCAGAAATCATTAATAAATTATTTATTTTAATAGCTTGAGAATATGGTCCAAAAACTTTTGGCGCATTTTTTGTATAAATTTTCATTTTTATATTTATCCTTGTTACTTTTAAATAAAAATGTAAATTATTTTTAATATATCGAATTTTAAAATTTATATATTTAAATATATTTTGATATTTTTTTAAAAAATTTTTTATATATAAAATATATTTTTTTATTTATATAAAAATAATTTATGAAAACAAATATAAAATTTAAAAAATTTATATAAAATATATTTTATAAAATAAATATATTAAAAATTGATGTTTTTAATTAAACTACAGATTATTAACGCTTTAACTAAATGAACACGATTTGAAGATTGTTGAAAAATTATTTTTTTATTAGATTGAAATACTTCATCAGTAATTTCTACTCCATTTTTTAAATTAAACTTTTGAATAACTTTTTTTCCAAAAATAGTTTTTTTATCATGTAATGCTGGTAAACAATGAAAAACTTTAACAAAAGGATTATCAGAAAGTTTTAGAATTTTTTTATTTACTTGATAGTTTTTTAATAAAAATATTTTTTCTTGTATTTTATTAGAATCTTCTCCCATAGAAATCCAAACATCCGTATAAATTATATCTGCTTTATAAATTCCTGTTTTTATATTATCTGTAAATAATATATTATTTAATTTTTTATTAATTGTAATGTTATGAGAATTTAAAAATTTTGTATTAGGTAAATATTTTTTTGGAGAAATTAAACTTAAATTAAAATTTAATAAATTTGCTGCTTCTATTAAAGTATTTGAAATATTATTTTTAGAATCTCCAATATAAGAAATTTTTATATTTTTTATTTTTTTTTGAATAAAAATTTCTTTAATTGTAAAAATATCAGATAAAATTTGAGTTGGATGAAAAGATTTAGTTAATCCATTCCAAACTGGAATTTTAGAATATTTTGCTAATTTTTCTATATTTTTATGCTGATGACCTCGATATACAATACCATCATATATTTTTCCTAAAGTAAAAGCTGTATCTTCAATAGATTCTTTATATCCTAAATGTATATCTTTTGAATTTAAATATGTAACTTTAGCACCTTGATCAAATAATGCCGTTTCAAATGAACATCTTGTTCTAGTAGATTCTTTTTCAAAAATTAAAACTATATTTTTTTTTTTTAATTTTTGTTTTTCTTGTTGTATAAGTTTTTTAAATTTTAATTTTTGTGCATATTTTATTAAAAATAAAATATCTTTTTTTTGAAAATCGTTTAATCTTAAAAAATTTCTTAAATAAAATGAATTCATATCTTCTCTTTTTAAAATTACTATAATATGTTATAAAATTTTTAAAATATTATATTTTAAAATATTCATATATTATATAAAAAAGAATAAAAATTATCTATTAATTAAAAATTATAATAATTATTTCATAAATATTAAAAATATAAAGATTTTTCGTATAAAAATTTATTTTAAATAATAAAAAAAAAATAATGTTATATTATAAATAACTAAAAAATTTTACAAAAAATAATATATTTATTTTTTAAATATAATAATTT
>NZ_JAIWQV010000006.1 GCF_026122795.1 Buchnera aphidicola (Chaitophorus viminalis)
AATTATAAAATTATTTTTATCATAAATCATTTAAATTAAAATTTTTATGTTTTAATTATATTTAATATTTTAAAATAAATATATAATTAAAAAATTTTATTTTTATAATCTAAAAGATATTCATTTAAATAATATATTTTAAAATTAAAAAAAAAACAAAATATATTTTTTATAAAAAATTTTATTTATAATAATTTATTTTGATTTGTTATAAATAATAGTAAAATACTATAATAAAAATTTATTTCATAAACAAAACTTACATAAATTTAAAAACTATTTGAATTTTTTAAAAAAAAAATGTTACAATTAAAAATGTAATTCTATTTATAAATAAAATTTATAAATATTTAATATAAATTAAATCAATTTTTTATCTATATTTAATTAAAATAGATTTATATAAATATAAAAATTTATTATTTAGGAAAAATAATATGTATAATTTTCATAATTTCATATTAAATCAACATAATATATTAAATGATCAATCTATAAAATATTTTTATGAAATTCACAAATTAAATAAAGAAAATAATTTAAACTATAAAAAAAACGTAAATTACAGAATAAATAAAACACTTAAAATAAAAATAAATAAATATTCTTTTAGTATATTTGAAGATGATGAAACGAAAAAAATTCAAGAAAAAAGAACATTAGAAGCTAAACAAGCTAAAGAAAAAATTATTTTAAATATTCTTTCTAAAATAAAAAATGTATTTTCAAAAAATAAAGATATTCTACTCAAAACAAGTCCGTTTGAAAATAATATTTTTTTACAAGACAAAAATTTAAATAATTCAATACAAAATAAAGAAGAATTTATAAAGAAATTACATGCATTACTCGATGAATATAACTTTTTTTATGATAACTTTTTAAGTATAGAAAAATATATTAGTAATAAAATTAAAAATAATATTAATACAATAAATAATATTATTGATAAAATTGATTTATTAAATAAAAAAATTCAAAAAGAAAAAATTAGTCAAAATATAGTTAATATAAATATTTTAAATATAGAAAAAAATAATTTACTTAATCAATTAAATAAAATTATAGCTATTCATATAAATCCTGTAGATTCTGAGAATAGTATTAGAATTTTTGATAATATATTATTAATTTCAGATAAATTAAAATATCATATACAAAATAATCATGATCCAATCAATAAAATTGAAAATAGATTATGTTTTGTAGATAAATCATCTAACACTATTGATATACCTTTAAGTCAAATTATCGGAGAAGGAGAAATGTCTGGTTTAACTGAAACTTATTTAAATAATTTAATACCAGCAATTAATCAAATTAGACAAATTATTTTTGATTTATCTCAATATTTAAATATAAATAATACAATTTAATTTAAAAAAAAATTAATTTAAATAAATTAAAACATAAAAAATGTTAATTAAATATAATTTTTAAAAAGTAAAATAAATTTAAAATTTTTTATATTTAATTTAGTATTATTCAAAAAAATTAAATTTTTTCCTAGATAATTCTAATAATCCAAATTTTGAAATTTTACCTAATTGAATTTTAGATAAATCTTCTTTAATAATTTTGTAAAAAGTATTTTCAATTTTTTTTATATTTATAATATTTGACATATTAATAAAATCTATAACAATAATTCCTTCTAAATTACGTAATCTTAATTGATAAACAATTTCAAATATAGAATTAAAATTTATATGAAAAGCTGTACTTTCGATATTATAACTTTTATTATAATGAGAAGAATTAACATCTATTACGGTTAAAGCTTCTGTTGAATCAATAGTTAAAGATCCTCCAGAAAATAATTTTACATTTTTTTTATATATAGAATTAATTTGTAAATTTATTTTATAATAATTAAAAATAAAAGTTGATTTTTGAAAATATTTAATATTTTTTATAAATTTGTTCTTTTTATAATAAATAATAAATTTTATAAAATTATTAAAAAAATTTTTATTATCAATAACTATTTTATTAATATTATAAGTTAAATAATATCTGAAAATAGAAACAAAAATATAATTTTTAGAATCAATTAAACTATTATTATTTTTTTTCTTTATAAAACTTTTATTTTGAATCAATTTTAATTTTCTAAGTTGATAATTAAAATCAAAATTAAGAGTTTTAAAAGATACTTTATAGCTTGAAGTTCTTAAAATAATACCTACATCATTTGGAATTTTTAAAGAATATAATTTTTTTTTTAAACGTTTTCTTTCTATTCCTTTAATTTTTTTAGAAATTTTTTTAATATTTGGTTTATTTAAAATTAAAATTAAATATATTCCAAAAAATTTTATAAATGTAGTTAACACAGCTCTTTTATGTTTATTTTGTTCTTTGACAATTTGTACTAAAAAATTTTTATTCAAAATATTGTTTAAAAATTTTTTATTTTTTATATTTATTTTTTTTAAGTTAAAAATTTTTTTATAAATTTTTTTAAAAGGTAAAAAACCTATTTTTTTTTTTCCATAATCTATAAAAAAAGCTTCTAAACTTAAACTAATATATTTTATTTTAGCAATATATATATGATTTATTTGTTTAGAAGATATATTCTCTATATATAAACTATGTAATTTTTCTTTATAAAGAATTGCAACTTTTATATTATTTTTATTTGCATTCACCAATATTTTTTTCATTTAAAACTCTTTTTATATAAAAATATAAAATTAATATGAAATAATTAAAATTTAAAAAAAAAAATAAATTTAAAATTTTTATTAGGATATTTTATGACTTCTATCATAACAAAAGTATCTTTTTTTACAGTAAATAAATTTTTTTTTCAACAAAGAATTGATAATTTTTTAATAAAAAGATTTAAAAAAATACCTAAAAGTAAATTATATAAAATTATTAGAAAAGGGCACATTCGAATAAATAAAAAAAGAGTACCAGTAAAATATAAATTAAAATTAGGTGATTTAATACGTATCCCTCCATTAAAAATAAATTATAATATAAAACAAAAAGAAATAAATATAAAAAAATTAAATATTATTTCAAAAAAAATATTATATGAAGATAAAATTTTACTTATTATAAATAAACCTGCAGGAATTTCTGTACATGGAGGAAGTGGAATAAATTTTAATATTATAGATGGTTTAAAAATATTACGACCAAATGAAAAATATCTAGAATTAATACATCGTTTAGATAGATATACATCTGGAATTTTAATGATAGCTAAAAAAAGATCTTCTTTACGTTATTTTCATAAAGAGTTTAGAGAACATTCTATTCAGAAGAAATATTTAGCTTTAGTACATCGTAAATGTTTTTTTCAAAAAAAAATTGTTAATTTATCATTATTAAATCAAAACATTTTAAATAAAAAAAAAATGGTTTTAATTAACCAAAATGGAAAAAAATCAAAAACTATTTTTTATACAAAAAAAAGTAATTCATTATATAGTTTAGTATCTATTATTCCATGTACAGGAAGAACTCATCAAATAAGAGTTCATTCTGCATTTTTAAAGCATCCTATAATTTTCGATAATCGTTATGGAGATAAAGATTTAGATAAACAAATAAAAATAAAAAAAATAAAAAAAACTCTATTATTACATGCTAAAAAAATAATTTTTATTCATCCTATATTAAAAAAAAAAATTACTATATATGCACCTTTACAAAAAAATTTTAAAAATGCAATAAAAAATTTACTTTAATATATAAAAATAAAATAATTATACGATATTTATTAAATATTTTTTAAATTTTTAAAAAAATTATTCCTTGAATAATATTTAAAATTATTGTATATAATAATAAAAAAACTTAAAAAAATAGGAAAAAAAATGGCTGTACAAAAAAGCAAACCGACTCGATCTAAAAGAGGAATGCGTCGATCTCATGACTCGTTAAAAAATAAAATTGAATTAATATCTATAGATAAATATTCTAATGAATATCATATTAGACATCATATGACTAAAAAAGGATATTATAAAGGAAAAAAAATTTTTTAAAAAATATATTTTAAAAATTTAAATAATATTAATTATGATTCCATTTGCAATGATTTTTCCAGGACAAGAAAAACAAAATATTAAAATTTTAAAAAAAATATATCAAACAAATAAAATTATACAAAATACCTTTAAAAAAGCTTCTGAATATTTAAAATATGATTTATTCAAATCCATTACAAAAAAAAAAATAAATAAAAAATTTAAAAAAAATAATTTCTTACAATTAGGAATTTTAACCACTTCTTATGCTATATATAAATTGTGGAAATTTCGTATTGGATTACGTCCAAAAATAATGACTGGTCATAGTTTAGGACAATATTCAGCTTTAGTATGCAGTAAAGTTTTAAAGTTTTCTGATGCAATTAAAATGGTTGCTTATAGAACTAAAATTATGCAAAAAAAAAAAGGTTCTATGTATGCTATTTTTAAATTAAAAAAATCAATCATAAAAAAATTCTGTAATAAATATTCTAAAAAAAATCGTGTTTCTATTGCTTGTATAAATTCTTCCAATCAAATTATAATTACTGGAAATAAAAAATATTCTAAAAAAATATCTAAAAAATGTAAAAATAATGGAGCCAAAAGAATTGTTAAATTAAATAATACGACTATTTCTCATTGTCCTTCTATGAAAAATTTAAAAAAAAAAATGTTACGTAAATTTAAAAAAACAATTTTTTATAAACCTGAAACTTTAATTATAGATAGTACGAAAGTAAAAATTTTAGAAAATCCAAAAAAAATTAAAAGTTGTTTAATTAATCAATTATGTAAAACTGTGAAATGGAATGATACAATTCATTTCATGATAAAAAATAAAATTAAATATTTCTTAGAAATGGGATTAAATAATACATTAACACAATTTCATAAAAATGAAAAAAAATATATCTCTCTTAATATTAAAAAAATTCTTAATTTAAAAGAATAATATTTATTTATAATTTAAAAAATATGAAAAAAAAAAATGTTTTAATTACAGGAGCTAGTAAAGGAATAGGAAAATCTATTTTAAAAAAATTTATAAAAAAAAAATTTCGAATTATAGGCACTTCTAGAACATATATTGGAGTTAAAAAAATTCAAAAAATATTAAAAAAAAATGGTTTTGGAATGATTTTAAAAATTGATAATTATTCTGAAATTAATTTTTATTTAAAAAAAATTATCAACAAAATAGGAAATATAGATATATTAATAAATAATATTGGAATGACTCAAGATAATTTAATAACTAATATATCCAAAAAAAGCTGGAATAGTGTTATAAATACTAATCTTACATCAATTTTTTATATTACAAAAAAAATTATTAAAAATATGATAAAACAAAAGTTTGGAAGAATTATTAACATTGGATCTATATCTGGATTTATAGGAAATGCTGGACAAATTCATTATTCTTCTTCTAAATCTGCATTAATAGGTTTTACAAAATCATTATCTTTAGAAGTTGCTTATAAAGGAATTACAGTAAACTTAATCTCTCCAGGATTTATTCAAACAAGTATGTTAAAAAAATTAACTATTTTACAATTAAAAAAATGTTTAAGAAAAATTCCTATGAAAAAATTTGGACATCCTAAAGATATAGCTTATTTAGTCAAGTTTTTATCTTCAAAAAAAGCATCATATATCACTGGACAAACAATACATGTAAATGGAGGAATATGTATATTGTAAATTTTTTAATTAAAAAAATTTAAAAAAATAAGGAATATTGATATGAATTTAGAAAAAAAAATTAAAAAAATTATTCTAAATTGTTTATCTTTAAAACAAAAAATTTCTAAAAATTCATCTATTAAAAATGATTTAAAAGCTGATTCCTTAGATATGATTGAATTAATAATGTCTATAGAAGAAAATTTTAATATTAATATTAAAGATAAAGAATCAGAAAAAATTACCACTGTAAATTCATTAATTAATTTAGTAAAAAAAAAGATTAAAAAATAAAATTTTATATAAATTAAATTTATTATTTTAAATAATATCAAACAATTAACAAAAATAAATAAATTTTTTAATTTAAAAAAAAATATTTTTTTATAATATAAAAAATTTTATTATATTAAACTAAAAAATTTTATGAAAAAAAATAAATTTATTGTAATAGAAGGTTTAGAAGGATCTGGAAAAACCACTGCATGTAAAATAATAAAAAATTTTTTATTTTTAAATAATATAAAAAAAGTTATTATTGTAAGACAACCAGGTAGTACATCTATTTCTGAAAAAATTCGTAAAATTATTAAAAACAATAATAAAAAAGAAAAATTAAATAAATTTTCTGAATTATTTTTATTATATTCTGCACGTATTCAACTTATGAAAAATATTATTAAACCAGCATTAAAAAAAGGAAAATGGATTATTTCAGACAGACATAATTTATCTTCTATAGCATATCAAGGAGGAGGAAGAGGAATTGATCAATCTTTGATTAAAATTCTAAATAATATTATAAATAAAATATCCAAACCTGATTTAACTATATTTCTTGATGTTAAACTTAAAATTGGATTAAAAAGAGCATTCTTACGTTCTAACTTTGATAGAATAGAACAACAATCTAAAAATTTTTTTTTAAAAGTAAAAAAATATTATTTAAAATTTTTATCATTTGAAAAAAATAAAATTATAATTAATGCAAATAATAATAAAAAAATAGTGCAAAAAAATATAATAAGTAAATTTAAAAATTGGATAAATAATAATTAATGAAAAAATATCCATGGCTTTATAAAATATATAAAAAAATAATAAATCAATATTTTAATAAAACAAATCATCATACAATTCTTATACAATCTCAAATAAATATTGGATCTTCTAAATTAATTTTAGAAATATGTAAAACAATTTTATGTCAGATGCCAAATAATTTAAATAGCTGCAATATATGTCATAATTGCGAATTAATTAATAAAAAAAATTATGTAGATTTATATATTATTAAAGTAGAAAAAAAAAAAAAATTTATAGGTATAAATTCAATCTTAAATTGTTTAAATAAAATAAATAATACGCCTCAATTAGGATCAGTAACAATAATTTGGATTCCTAAAGTTCATTTATTAACTGAATCATCAATTAATTCGTTTTTAAAAGTTTTAGAAGAACCACCTGTAAACACATTATTTTTTTTAGAAAATAGAAATAATTTTTTATTAAAAGATACATTAAAAAGTAGATGTATTACTTATAATATATACGCTCCTGAAAAAAAAAATAGTATATTATGGTTAAAAAAAAATGTTTCTAAAAAATATACATTAGAAGATTTATTAATAGCATTAAATATATCAGAAAATTCTCCTATATTAGCAAAAAAAATTCTCAAAAACAAAATTTGGAATACAAGAAAAAAATTATTTGATAAAATATATGAATTAATAAAAGTTAAAAATATTTTATTATTATATAAAGATTTAAAAAAATATGTATTGAAAAAAATTTATTGGATATGTTCTTTAATTTTAGATGCAATAAAATATTTTTATAATAAAAATATAAAATTAATTAACACAGATCAAAACAAATTAATTAAGATAATTAATAAAAAAAATTCAAAAAAAAATTTGTTTAAAATAATTAAAATATGGATGAAATGTTTTTTTTATATAAAAAATATTCCTAAAGTAAATATAAATTTTATTTTATTAGAATCTTTAATTCAATGGGAACAATTTTTTAATTTTTAAAATATTAATATAATTAAAAAGGAGTAATTTATGTTTTTAATAGATTCACATTGTCATTTAGATAAAATTAATTTAAATAATTTTAAAAATGGATTAAAAGATATATTACATAATGCGAATTCAAAAAATGTTAAAATAATTTTAGCAGTATCAACTTCTTTAAATAATTTTAAAAATATTAAAAAAAAATTTAAAAACTTAAAATATAATATTTATTATTCATGCGGTATACATCCATTATCTATTTATAAAAAAAAAAATCTTTTAAATTAATAAAAAATTTTGCAAAAAATAAAAAAGTAATAGCTATAGGTGAAACAGGATTAGATTATTTTTATCAAAAAAAAAATTTTGAAGATCAAATTAAATTATTTTATAAACATATTTATTTGAGTAAAAAATTAAATAAACCACTAATTATTCATTCTAGAAACGCAAATCAAGATACAATAAAAATTCTTCAATCAGAAAAATCTGAAAAATGCAGAGGCGTTTTACATTCATTTAATTATGATTTTAAAACAGCATCAAAATTATTAGATATGGGTTTTTATATATCTCTATCTGGAATTTTTACATTTAAAAATTCTGAAAAACTTCGTTCTGTAATAAAAAAAATACCTTTAAATCGAATATTACTAGAAACAGATTCTCCTTATTTAACACCATTTCCTCATCGAGGAAAAGAAAATCAACCTTCTTATATATATTATATAGCAAAATATCTCTCTAATTTAATTAAAATAGATTTAGAAGAATTAAGTGCTATTACATCAAAAAATTTCTTTAAATTATTTAATTTAAAGGAAAATAAATCTATTTTTTAAGATTTATAATTATTTTAATATAAAGGTCTCAAATATGTTTCAAAACACATTTGCTAATCTTCAAAAAATTGGAAAATCTTTAATGCTTCCAGTTTCAGTTTTACCTATTGCTGGTATTTTATTAGGAATTGGATCAGCTCATTTTTTTATTATTCCTCATTATATTTCAGAAATTATGGAAAATACTGGAGGTACAATTTTTAAAAATATGCCATTAATTTTTTCTATTGGTGTAGCTTTAGGATTTACTAAAAATGATGGAGTAGCAGCTTTAGCTGCGGTGATTTCATATAATATTATGATAAAAACATATTCTATTATGTTTCCAGTTTTTTCTAATTATTCATTATTTTCTTTTCACGATACTATAAAAAATATACATGATACAGGAATTTTAGGAGGTATTTGTTCTGGAGCCATTTCTGCCTTTATGTTTAATAAATTTTATAAAATACAATTACCAGAATATTTGGGATTTTTTTCTGGTAAAAGATTTATACCTATAATTTCTGGTTTATCTTCTATAGCATTAGGGTTATTTTTATCTTTTATTTGGCCAACAATAGGGTTTATAATACAAAAATTTTCCATATGGGCTGCTTATCAAAATCCAATTATTGCTTTTGGAATATATGGTTTTGTAGAAAGAGCTCTTGTTCCTTTTGGTTTACATCATATTTGGAATGTTCCATTTCAAATGCAAATTGGAGAATATATTAATAATATAGGGCAAGTTTTTCATGGAGATATAGCTAGATATATGGCAGGTGATTCCAGTGCTGGAAAATTATCTGGAGGATTTATCTTTAAAATGTATGGTTTACCTGGAGCAGCATTAGCAATTTGGAGTTGCGCTAAAAATGAAAATAAAAAAAAAGTCAGTGGAATTATGATATCTGCAGCTTTAACTGCATTTCTAACAGGTATTACTGAACCTATAGAGTTTTCTTTTCTTTTTATCTCACCGATATTATATTTTATACATTCCATACTAGCTGGATTATCTTTTTCTATATGTATTTTTTTAAATATGCAAGCAGGAACTAGTTTTTCTCATGGATTAATTGATTTTATTTTATTAAGTGGAAATAGCAATAAAATTTGGTTATTTCCTATTGTTGGAATAATATATTTCTTTATATATTACATAATATTTTTAATTTTTATTAATAAATTTAATTTAAAAACTCTTGGAAGAAAAAATAATTTTTCAAAAAAATCTTATATCAATATTAATAAAAAAATTTCTAAAATTATTAAATATTTAGGTGGACAAAAAAATATAGTAAATGTAGATGCTTGTATTACAAGATTAAGAATTACAGTTGTAAATTCTTCTAAAATAAATTCAAAAAAACTAAAATCTTTAGGAGCTGCAGGAGTTTTTATTTCTGGTTTAGGTGTACAAGTTATATTTGGAACTAAATCAGATAATATTAAAAATTTAATTGAAAAAAAAATAAAATAAAATTTTTATGTATACTTAAATATATAAATAAATATTTTTTTATTATTATAAATATTTTATTTTTTATTAGGATGAAATACATTTCATATGAACAATAAAGAAATTTTTAAAAATATTATAAAAAGAAAAATAAAAGCAAAAATTGTTTTTCAAAATAAAAAAATTACCGCTTTTCATGATATATCTCCAAAATCTAAATTACATATATTAATTGTTCCAAATATTTTTATAAAAAACCTTAATTATATCAATAAAAAAAACTTAAATATATTATCTTATATGTTATATAAATCTATTAAAATAGCAAAACAAGAAAGAATTCATAAATCTGGATATAGAATTATTATAAATTGTAATAAAAATGGTGGTCAAAAAATTCCTTATTTACATTTACATTTATTAGGAGGAGAAAAACTAAAAAATTTTTAAAAAAACAAAGTTTTATGATAAATAAAAAATATTTTGATAGTAATAAGTTTGTAAGAAGCATATTTCTTACAAACTATTACATAGAATAATTGTTAATATTAAACGAACGTTATAATTTTATTATAAAACAAACTTAATATAAAATTTTAATTTAAAAAATTCAAAAAAAAAATTAAAAAATTATTCAAATTTAATGTATAAAATTTATTATAAAATTAAAAATTAATTATATTTAAAAAATAAATTCTATATTTAAAATTTTGTAAAATAATATTTTTACTAATTTACTAAAAAAATATTATTTAAAATATATAAGAAAATCCTGCTCCTACACAATTATCTAAATAATGTGAATATTCTAGATTAAAATTTGTGTTACAACTTTTTAATAAATTTAACTTATAATGAAAATTTGCAATAAAATTTTCATTAAAATTATATGTTACTATTAAATTAATATGATTATTTAAAGTAGCTGATTTTGCGTTAGATATATTTTGTCCAAAACTATATTCTTTTCCGAAAGATTTTATATAACCAATAGAAGACTTCACTCCATTATTAAAATCATAACTTCCAGAAATTTCAATATTATCTAATACATTATATATACAATGACTTTTTATAAAATTTGAAGCAGAATTTTTAGAATGTCCATAAAATCCTGAAACAGTAGCATTTTTAAATGAATAATTCCAACCTATTCCATAAGATTTAACCCAATGATTTTCAAGATTTACATTGTTTCTAGTATTATCATAAGGACTAAAGAAAGCTGAACCAACTAAAGTAAATCCAAAATCTGTATTATATCTTAAAGATGTACCCCATGAATCATTGTATTTATCACTTAAAAACATATTTTCATTTTTGTAATAAATTTGATGTTGTAAAGTTAAATCTAGTCCCTTAATATATCCTGAAAGATTTTTATTATGATATGTTAATAAACCATCTGCTCTACCAATTAAAAAATTATCATCTTCATGTAATGTAATATTTTCACTATTATCAAAAGCTGGATTAGTAAATTGTTTAGCATAATACATTACACCATAATTTCTTCCATAATCTATAGTACCCCATTTTCCTAAATCTAATCCTACAAATGATAAATCAATATCATTTTTATTAGAATTTACATAATTTTTTTCATTATATGAACAAAATTTAGGTTTATATTCAAAAGAAAAATATCCTGATAAAAACTGATTAATATCAGATCTACTATATAATCCGAATTTAAATTGTGTATAGTTTCCTAATGAATTTAAAAGAAAAGGATCATTGCTATGAGAATAAAAATAAAGAGGATTTAATTCTCCATAAATATTTACTTTATTTCCATTTTTATTATATATTTCCATAGCATTTACAGCACTAGAAGATAAAAATAAAGGCATTAAAACAGCTAAAAAATTACGTTTTATCATAATAATTATATTACCTTATTTGTATAATAATTTTTAAAATTAAATATTTTTTTTATAATATAAAAAAATATTACTAAAAAATATTTATTTATTTAAAATTTTTTTTTAATATCTTTTTAAAATTAAAATTTAATATTTTTTTAAAAAAATATTTTAAAAAAATCTTAAAAAATAAATTAAAAATTTGCATTTTTTGGAGTTCTTGGAAAAGGAATAACATCTTTAATATTTTTTATTCCAGTAATATACATAATTAATCTTTCTAAACCTAATCCAAATCCAGCATGTGGTACGGTTCCATAAAATCTTAATTCTCTATACCATTGATAATCATTTATATTTAAATTTAATTCATGAATTCTTTTATCTAAATATAAAATTCTTTCTTCACGTTGTGAACCTCCAATAATTTCTCCTATCTGTGGAAATAAAACATCAAAAGCAGAAACTGTTTTTTTATCATTATTTATTCTCATATAAAATGGTTTAAAATTTTTAGGATAATTTTGAATAATTACTGTTTTTTTAAAATATTTATCTACAAGAAATTTTTCATGTTCTAAATTTAATTCAATATCTAAATAACTAGAATCTGTCTTAATAATTTTATTATCTTGTAAAATTTTAATAGCATCTTTATAATTTATTTTTTTAATTTTGTTTTCTAAAAAATTTTCTAATTTATCTATAATATTATCATTAAAATTCTTTTCAAAAAATAATAAATCATTTGTATTATTCTTTAATATAAAACTAATAATATATTTTAACATTTTTTGAACTACTTCAATAATATTCTTTAAGTTTGAAAATGCTAACTCTGCTTCTAACATCCAAAATTCAGATAAATGACGACTCGTATTAGAATTTTCAGCTCTAAAAATTGGACCTAAAGTATATACTTTAGATAATGCACATGCATATGCTTCAATAGATAATTGACCTGAAACAGTTAAAAATACTTCTTTACCAAAAAAATTTTTATAAAATTTTTTTTTTTTGTCATTATTTTTAGAATATTGTACAGAAAACATATCTCCTGCTCCTTCTGCATTTAAAGAAGTAATAATTGGAGAAGAAACCCAATAATAATTATTTTTATAAAAAAATTTATGAATAGAATAAAATACAGAACTTCTAATTCTAGATATACAACCAATAATATTTGTTCTTGGTCTTAAATGTGCAAAATTTCTTAAATGCTCCATAGAATGTTTTTTAGAAGACATTGGATATGAATCAGGATTTTGTATCCATCCAACCACTTTTATTTTATTTACATGCATTTCAAATTTTTGTTCTACATTTAATGAATATATTAATTTTCCTTGCACAGAAACTGAACATCCAGGAGTAGACTTTATAATCTCATTATCTTCATCATCTATTAATAAATTTTTATTTACTATAACTTGTAAAGTATTTACACATGAACCATCATAGATATCTATAAATAATAGATTAGATTTAGAATTTCTTTTATTTTTTATCCAACCTTGTATTTGTATTATTGAATTTATTAACACTTTTTTTTTAAATATGTCTTTTATAGATACAATTTTCATTATACTTCCTTTAATAAATATTACTTTTAAATAAAAGTTAATATTTATAAAATATATCAACATTAAAAAAATTAAATTATTAAAAAATATTTTAAAAAATATATTTTATAATTACTATTATATTATATTTTTTTATATTTTATTTAAAATATAAAAAAATTTTTTATTCATAATATATTCCATAAATAATAAAATTTAAATTTTTGTATTACTTACGATGAAATTCTATATAACATTTTTTAGAACAAAAAGACTGATAACGTTTAGAACATAATAAACATTGTATAAAAAGTAAATTACATTTATTATTAATACAATTTACATAATAATCAGATTTACGATTACATTGATCACAATAAGATAATATATCTTTTGTTACAGTTTCATACAATCTTAAATCAAAAACAAAAATTTTTCCTAAAAATTCAATAGAATTATTATTTTTTATGCAATCATTAATATATCCTATAATTCCTCCACGAATTTGATAAACATTTTTATATCCATTACTTTTAATCCATAATGAAGTTTTTTCACATCTAATTCCACCTGTACAATATAAAACTATTTTTTTTGTTTTATACTTGTGAATATATTGAAATATTTTTTGTAATTGTTCTCTAAAAATTGAAGTATTCATTAAAATAGCATTTTTAAAATGACCAATTTTATGTTCATAATTATTTCTTATATCTACAAAGACAGCTTCTTTATTATATAATAAATTATTTACTTTTTTAGAATTTAAATATTTATTATTTAAATTTATATTTAACTTAAAAGACTGTAATCCATCAAATATAATATTTTTTTTAATTTTAACAGATAAAGTATTAAAAGAAATTTTAGAATTATCTATTCCAATATTAATATAAATATTTTTTAAATCTTTATGTATATTAGAAATTTTTTTTTTAAAAATTTTTAAATATTTTTTTAAAATATTAGCTTGTATATTAATTCCTTCATAAGAAATATAAATTCTACCAAAAATATTTAATTTATTACAAAGAGATTTTATTTTTTTTTTTATAATTTCAGGATTATCTATAAAAAAATATTTATATAAAGAAATATTAATTCTTAAATAATTTTTAAAACTTTTTTTAAAATATTTTGTATTCTGTATAAAATTACATATACCAGACATTATTTATTCTTCCATTTAAATTTAAAAAAATAATATAAAAATATATTTTTTTACTAATTTTATTACTATAAATAAAATATTATATAGACAATAATAATTTTTTATATTTTTTTAAACTTTTTAAATTATTTTCTAAAATATTTAATTTATTTTTTTCTTTATTCACAATTTCTTTAGGTGCATTTTTTAAAAATTTTACATTCATTACTTTTGTATTTAAAATTTTAATTTTTAACATACAATCTTTTATTTTTTTTAATACAGTATTTATTTCTAAATCTTTATTAATAAATTCTTTAATTGGAATAAGTAATTCACATTCACTAATTTTTCTAATTATAAATTTTTGAATAATATTTTTATCTATTTTAGTAAATATTTGAATTTTTTTTAAATACATAATATTCTGTAAAAAATTTTTATAATTACGAACGATTAATAAAAATTTTTTACTGCTATTTTTAATTAAAACATTAATTTTTTTACTATATTTAATGTTCATAGATTTTCTAATAGATCTCATTTCTTTAAAAAAATTTTGAATTATACTCATATATTCTAAAGATTCATAATTAATACTATTTAAATTAAATTTTGGAAATTTATGATTAATTAAACTATTTTGATGAGAATCATTATTCAATAAAAATACTTTTTTCCAAATATACTCTGTAATAAAAGGTATTATTGGATGTAGTAATTTTAATATTTGTTTTAAAATATACATTAACATATTTTGAGTATTAATTTTTTCTTGTTCTGTACCAGATCTAATTATAATTTTAGAAATTTCTAAATACCAATCACAAAATTTAAACCATACAAATTCATATATTAAATTAGAAACCAGATCAAATCTATAATTTTTAATAAATTTTTTATAATTTTGAATCAAAATATGTAATTCTGATAAGATCCATTGATCTTGTAATAACGTAATATTAGAAATTTTTATATTCTTTTTATTTATAAAATTTCTATTTAAGAAAACAAAACGACTCGCATGCCATAATTTATTACAAAAATTTCGATAACCTTGTAAACGATTCATATCCCAAAAAATATTTCTAGAATAAGTAGACAAAGCTACACAAGTAAATCTTAAAGAATCTGCACCAAAAGCTTGAATTCCATTTGGAAATAATTTAGTTATTTTCTTTATTATATTTTTCTTTTTTAAATCATTATTTTTTACATTTTTAATACGTTTTTTAATTAATTTCTTTAAACTAATTCCATCAATTAAATCTATTGGATCAATAATATTTCCTTTAGATTTAGACATTTTTTGTCCTTTTTCATCACGTATTAAACCTGTTATATATATATTTTTAAAGGGAATTTGTGATTTATTATTTTTATCTTTAATAATATGAGTAGTTAACATAATCATACGTGCAATCCAAAAAAAAATAATATCAAATCCACTTACAATCACATTAGTAGGATGAAATTTTTTTAATAAATTTTTATTTTTAGGCCAATCTAAAGCTAAAAAAGTCCATAAACTAGAAGAAAACCAAGTATCTAAAACATCTTTTTCTTGTTTTAAAAAACAATCTTTTTTTAATTGATATTTTTTAATTACATTTAACTTATTTTTTCCTACATATATTTTTTTATCTTTATCATACCAAATAGGAATTCTATGACCCCACCATAATTGTCTAGATATACACCAATCTTCTATATTTTTCATCCAAGACAAATACATATTTTTATATTTTTTTGGAAAAAAATTAATTTTTTTATTTATTACAGTTGATATAGATTTTTCTACAAATTTGGAAGTTTTTAAAAACCATTGATTTGTTAACATTGGTTCTACAATAGAATTACTTCTTTCACAATAAGGTATATTAGAATCTAATAACTCTACTTTACATAATATATTATTTTTTTTTAAATATATAATAATTTGTTTACGTGCTTCAAAACGATTCATTTTTTGAAAAAATAATGGAATATAATAATTATATTTAATATCTTTATTATTAGTATAACTATATATTAATAATTTTTTTAAAATATTTCCATTTAATGAAAATACTTGAATTATAGGAAGATTATGCTTCATACCAATTTTATAATCAAGAAAATCATGCGCTGGAGTAATTTTCATACATCCAGTACCCTTATCTATTTCAACTTCAGTATCAGAAATAATTGGTATTAATCTATTAATAATAGGTACAAAAACTTTTAATCCAATATAATCTTTGTATCTCAAATCTTTTGGATTGACTCCTATAGCAGAATCTCCAAATATAGTTTCAGGTCTAGTTGTAGCAACTATTATATAGTTTTTATTATTAATAACATATTTTTTACTATAAAAAAAGTATTTTATATAATACATTTTAGATTTAACAGTTTTATTGATGACTTCTAAATCTGAAATAACAGTTTTTAAACATACGTCCCAATTTACTATTTTTTTTTTTTTATAAATTAATCCTTGATTATATAATATTATAAAAGCTTTTCTCACTCCTTTAGAAACATCTGAATCTAAAGTAAATTTTTTTCTATCCCAATCAATAGAATGACCTAAACGTTTAATTTGATTAAATATTTTATGTTTATATTTTTCAACCCACTTCCATGCTTTTTTAAAAAAATATTTTTTATCATATCGTAATTTATAATTTTTATTTTTTTTTAAAATTTTTTTTTCTATTAATAATTGCGTAGCTATACCAGCATGATCTAAACCAATTTGAAATAAAACATTTCTTCCCTTCATACGATTAAATCGAATTAAAATATCCATAATAGTTTGTTGCAAAGCATGACCCATATGTAACACACCAGTAATATTTGGTGGAGGCATAATAATACAAAAAGATTTTTTAGAACTTTTTTTAATAGAAGTTTTAAAATATTTTTTTTCTTCCCAAATTTTATATAATTTTTTTTCAATTAATTGAGGATTATAATTTTTTTTCATTTTTTTTTTTTTTTTTTTTTTTTTTTTTTTTTTTTTTTTTTTTTTTTTTTATTTTTTTTTTTTGTTTTTATATTTTATATATTTTTAAATAAATTTTTTTTAAATTAAATATTTTTTAATTATATAAAAATATTTTACAAAACTTATCAATTATTTAAATTTTTTACATTAAATTTCTTCAATTTAATAAAACTTATAAAATTTTTAAATATATTTATTATTTTAAAAAAATATTCAAGTACAAATTTTATATTTAAATAAATTTAAATATTATTTTAATAAAAATTTAAAATTAAAATTTTTATAAATAAATAAAAATTAAAATTTTTTATAATGTAA